>JANXAG010000020.1 GCA_025062375.1 Anaerolineae bacterium
TTGGGGGACACCCCCAAACCCCTGGGATGGGGCAAAGCCCCCCTCCACCCCCCGATTTTTTCCCCGTCCTCGGGGGCATAGGGGTTGCCACGGTTTTGGGTCCCACTCGTGGGCGGGGTGCAAATGGTGGCTGATCTCTCCCTTTTTAGGGGTTTTTGAGGGAGCACCTCTAAATCCCTGGGAGGGGGCTTGGGCTCCCTTTCACTTGTCATAAGCAGAAAACGTTTCGCTTACCATGAATCAGGATTGGTGCAAGGGCCAGCAATAGTTGCACTTTCAGGCCGTTTGGGTTAAAATTTACCCAAAACTTTCCATAAAAGCAGGAGGAAAACCATGTACCACAGGATAATAATTGTGGGCCATCTTGGGGCCGACCCGGAAATGCGCTATACGCCCACGGGGACTCCCGTTACTCATTTTCGCATGGCTTCTAACAGGGTTTTCGTTGACGCCCAGGGAAACCGTAAGGAGATTACCACGTGGTTCCGAGTCACCGCCTGGGGCAAGTTGGCTGAACAATGTAACGAGTATCTCCAAAAAGGCCGCCTTGTGCTGGTAGAGGGAGTTCTCGTTCCGGATGAGAGCGGAAATCCAAGGGTTTGGATAGGAAGCGACGGTACTGTAAGGGCTTCTTATGAGGTAAGAGCCGAGAGGGTGAAGTTCCTGGGACCTCGCCCGACAGCTCCTGAGGAGGTTGTCGCTGAAGAAGGCTACGAGGCTCTCCCCGAGCTCGGAGAAGAAGAGGAGATCCCCTTCTAAGCTACCATGGAAAACTTCACACCATGGCTGGCCCTCGGGCTGGCTTTTATCTTTCTGCTTTTTTTAAACCGCTGGATAAGCCAGCACCTGCAGGGTGTTGGTCTTCTTCTTACCGGTAATCAGAAGGCAAGCCTCATCTTTTATTTTATCCTTCTCTTCCCGGGAATATTGGTCCATGAACTGAGCCATTGGCTTATGGCCAGGCTTTTGGGCGTAAGAACCGGCAGGATAAGGTTGGGACCCGTAAACGAGGGAAGGACTGGTTATTATTCAATGGGTTCAGTAGAGGTGGCCAAGAGCGACCCCCTTAGGGATAGTCTCATAGGTCTTGCTCCTCTGCTGGCAGGATGCGCCCTTCTGGTATTTATAACCTCTCATGTGTTCAAAGTCCCTCAATTTGCTCACAGTTTAAACTGGGGCGAGCTTTTAGATGCTTTCAGGCAGTGGTTCAGCAGGAAAGATTTCTGGCTCTGGCTCTATCTTGTGTTCACTATAAGCAATGCCATGATGCCAAGCGCCAAGGATCGGGAACCGTGGGGGCCTGCTATATTTTTTATCACGATCGTGGCGCTGGCGGGTTACTTCACGGGATGGATTTCAAGGATTCCTCCTTCTATCGGGAATTTAGCCAGAGATTGGGCCACTTCTCTAGCCTGGAGCCTGGGCTTTACCTGCGGGGTAGACCTGGTTTGGGCCTTTCTCCTGGGCCTTGTTGAAAGGTTTATTGAGTTCGTGACCGGTAAGCGAGTAATCTATTGACGAGGGAGCCATGCAAGTTTTCGGGTCGCGGTTCTCTGATGTTATAATCATCAAACTTGATTCGGGAGAGGAGATTTTCTCTTCTCTCAAGCAGTGGGCTGCCGAGCAGCAAGTTTTTTCGGGCACTTTCTACGCTATCGGGGCTTTGGCTCGTGCTGTCCTGGGTTATTTTGATCCCAAAACTCGCGATTATTTGAAAATTCCTGTTGAAAGCCAGACGGAAGTGGTCTGCATGCTTGGAAATTTAGCTATAGGGGAAGATAGAGCTCCTATCTTTCACATCCATGTCATTCTTTCCTTCCCTGATGGTCGCACCGTTGGGGGACATCTCTTTGAGGGGGTTGTCAATCCCACTCTTGAGATCACTTTTTTCCCTGTCCGCACCATTATGCTTCGCCGATTTGATCCCGGCATCGGCCTGAGGCTTTTGAGTGTTTGAGGTTTCTATCCGGGTAGAGCCAGCTTCAGTAATTGCCTGCATTGTAAGGCGGCGTGGTTGCTCGCTCTCTTTTTGAGTACTCTGGGGGCGCACCCCCCAGATCCCCTGGATACACCAACTGCCTACCCTCGTGGGGGCTCTTTTATCACTTGTGCTTTCTATCAGGGGAAGAAGATTTTACCCACAAAATTGCTTCTTCTTTTTCCCTTGGAGCGACGGGTTCCCGGTAAAGGAGCCAGCGCAGGAGACGAAAACCTTTCAAAGTTTTAATCTGGCAATTTTCCCTCACCGCAAAGCGCCTTCCTCTGAAGTTCTCCCCCACTGAGATGGATTCTTCAGTAAGAGCTATAATTGCTTCCGCTACCGGTAAAATTTGGCCCTTTTCCACAACTTTAAGGGCCGAGAATTCTTTCAGGTACCACCTGAGCTCTGGAGTCTCCCCCACCACAATTACCTCAAGAGCAGTGGGGTCGCCAGCACGGTAACTGGAAAGTTTGCGGAGGGAACCTTTAACTTCTTTCACTTCAGAAGATGTAAACTGACAGCGAGGAAGGTGTTCTTCAACGTAAGGTGAGAAGTTGAGCCCACGAGCTAATTTTATTTCCCACAGGAAAGAGGCTACGAGCACGAAAACTAATACAACCCACACGGAAGCCTCAGGGCCCCGCATTAACCCGAGAAAGGTCAGGATGCTCACAATGCCGATGAGGGCCACAACGGAAATTAAAAGATAGCGAGTATCACCCCCTACAGTGTAGCCTGTTACTCCCAGAAAACCCCATACTCCAAGGCATAGGGTTAAAACCAGAGCTACAGGTCCTTGCGGGGAGAAGGTTTCCCGCACGAGAATTCGGATAAAATCATAGAGCCCATAAGCAGCCATAACCGTCAGGGGGAGAAGGATTGGCAGAAAGCCAGCGGGACCTTCAAAGCCTCCCAAGATTGCTATGAGAAGGCCAAAAATTACAGGTGCCAGAAGGTAAAGGCGCTCCAGCCCCCATAGGGCTCCCAGAATAAGGAGGGGCTCATATAGAACTAAATTGAGCAAAGGCTGAAAAGATAGCTGCCCCCGGAAAATGCTCATAAGCCATAAAGCTAGAGAATCAGCAACGAGGCCAAAACCCGGTGGGTAAAAGAGAAAAAGGGTAGAGCTCAGGAAAAAGCTTGCCCCAAAAGCAATCCAGAAGCCGTGGCTCACCCTTAGCTCCGAAATCTTTATCTTGCCTCTCAGCAGGACCGCCAGAATTATCCCCTCGCCTGCTAAGGTCCATACCGAAAGGCCAGAGGTGATCCCAAGTCCCAGAGCGCAGGCTCCACCGTAGAGCCAAAGGGAATTTCCGGTCTCTTGAAACCGAAGAAAGGCTCCCACAGCTACCAGAATTGCCAGCACCCCTATTGCTTCGCCGTCGGCCTGAGAGGAGGAGAAAATCCAGAGGGGAGAAAAGGCGGAAAAGGCGGCCGCTACAAGAGCCCTCTCTTTACCCAGAATATGGCGGAACAGGAAAAACGCCAGAGGGATAAGAGCACCAGCCAAGATAGCTGGCAGCCTCGCAGCCACATCCCCTGGCCCAAAGAGAAAGAAAACCAGAGTCTGAAGCCCCATAAGAGCCGGGCTAAGAGGCCACGCCGGTTCAGGAGGCTGCCCCTGCAGGAATTCCCAGGCTGCCAGAGCCCTTAAAGCTTCCTCCTGGTTCAGAAGATGGCGGGAGGAAGCCCAAATTCTCAAGACCAGGGAAACAAAGGCCAGGGAGAGATAAGCCAAAATCTCAAAGGTGAAAATCCTGGGCAACCTTTTCCCTCCTTCTAAGCAATTTCCCCCTTTCCACGCAATCTTTAATGGCTTTCGCCAGGTCCAGAGGTGGTGCCTCAATCCCGCGGGCCCAATAGGCGAAAAACTCCACATTCCCAGCAGGCCCTAAAAGGGGTGAAGTCGCAAGGCCCAGGGTGTGCAGACCAAGGCTGCGAGCGTATTCCACAAGAGTTTCCAGAACTTCCCTGTGGACCTGGGGGTCGCGTACCACTCCTCCTTTCCCCACTTTTTCCCGGCCGGCCTCAAACTGCGGCTTCACCAGCGCCAAAATCTCTGCCCTCGGTTTCATGAGCCTCAACACAGGAGGGAGGACAAGCTTTAGTGAAATAAAAGAAACATCTATGGTGGCCAGGTCCACAGGCTCTGGCAGGGACTCAAGATAACGGATATTAGTTCGCTCCAGAACCACCACCCTGGGGTCCTGGCGGAGTTTCCAGGCCAGCTGACCGTAGCCTACATCCACGGCGTAAACTCTGGCCGCACCATGCTGAAGCAGGCAATCGGTAAAGCCGCCGGTGGAAGCTCCTACATCTATCGCCACTTTTCCCGCCGGATCAATCCCGAAAGCTTTAAGGGCAAACTCCAGTTTCAACCCACCACGGCTGACGTAGGGTATGCTTTCCTTGACTTCAATGTTGGCATCTGGAGGGATAAGGGTTCCGGGTTTGGAAATGATCTCCCCTTCCACTGAAACTTTGCCGGCTAATATGAGGGCCTGGGCTTTCTCCCGGCTCTCAGCCAATCCTTTTTCCACCAGAAGGAGATCTAGTCTTTTCTTCATCCCAATTTTTCGGCTACCAGGATGAGGCCCCCTCCTTTCCTCACCGGCCCCCTGAGGAACGGCAAAAGGATGGCTGTAAAAGACCCCAGGATAGCGCCTTTTAAAGGTGTTCGGTAAAGGAGGAAGAGGAAGGGGAAAATAGCATTTCCCCAGAAAAATGAGTGGGCCCAGAAGGCTGTCGCTCTCGGAGGGAGGATGTAGCGGAAGCGAACCAGCTTCATTCCGGCTCTATGGAGCATGGTGCCCCAGTGGGAAGGAGTGTAAAAATGCCGCATCTTTAATAGGCCGTTTATAACTCCTGCCAAACTTCGCCTGAAAAAAGAGAGGGAAGGGGAGGTTCTGGCTTCCGGGGCCAGAACGTAACTTTCAAAGTGCTGGCTCGGGACGCTGAAGATAAATTTTCCCCCCGGCTTGAGGATTCTTCCCACCTCTTCTATGACCAGCTCAACTCTCGGGATGTGCTCCAGGACGCATGCGCTGAAGACCGTTCCGAAGCTCTGATCCTGGAAAGGAAGGCCACAGGCATTGGCCTGAAGGGTAGCCCGGTAGGCTCCGGCTTTAAGGGCTTTTTTCAATCTCCCCCTGTTGATGTCAATCCCGAAATCAATTGAATTCGGGAAAAGAGTGCAGGCGAATTTGCCATCGCCGCACCCCAGATCCAGAACCGGCGGAGTTAGTTCCTCCTCTCGGAAAGCTAAATACTCCCAGGCTTTCCAGAGAGCATTATCTGGTGGTGCTGAAAGGAGCAATTTTTCCAGCACCTCTTCCATCACTTGCCTCCCAGCTATGCGGGTTCTTCCTCCACAGCCATGGATTCACCGCAGCTGAGGCAACGGACTTCCTTTTTCCCTGCCTCCACCATAAGGCCGCCGCAGGAAGGGCAGGGAGTCGGAACAGGTCTCTGCCAAGTAGCGAAGTTGCACTCGGGGTAATTTATGCAGCTATAGAAATTGCGTCCTTTTCTGGTCTTGCGCTCTACAATATCACCCCCGCATACGGGGCAGAGGGCTCCAGTTCGGGTTAAATAAGGTTTCGTGTTGCGGCAGGCTGGAAAATTGGAACAGGCCAGGAATTGCCCGAATTTTCCCCATTTTACCACCATGGGGCTGCCGCAAAGCTCGCACTTGATACCTGTTTCCTCCTGAGGTAGCTCCACCTTCTCAATACTTCTGTCGGCCCAGGCTACTGCCTCAACAAAGGGGCCATAAAACTCCCGCAGCATCCCCACCCAGTCTTTTTCTCCACGCGCTATGCGGTCCAGGTCTTCCTCCATTTCCGCTGTGAACCCCACGTTGATGAGATCGGGAAAATGCTGGATAAGAAGGTCGTTAACGATAAAGCCGATCTCTGTGGGCACAAGGCGCTTGCCATCTCGCTTAACGTAGCCCCTGGCATAGAGGGTGGAAATTATAGGAGCGTAGGTGGACGGACGCCCTATCCCATATTCCTCCAGAGTTCGGATGAGGGAAGCTTCGGTATAGCGTGGCGGTGGCTCAGTAAAGTGCTGTTCGGGGAGGAGCTTTACCAGATCCAGAGGCTCATCGGTATCAAGGGGCGGGATAGGAAGAGCTTCTTCCTCAGGAGGTGCTTCTTCCTCTCTGGCCTCCTGGTAAACCACCAGGAAGCCTGGAAACCTGATGGTTGAGCCCGAGGCTCTGAAGAGGTAACGAGTATCGGCAGCGATTTCCACCGAAAGGGTGTCGTAAACAGCGGGAGCCATTTGGCTGGCCAGGAACCTTCGCCAGATGAGCTCATAGAGCCTGAACTGGTCTTTGTTAAGGTATGGCTTGACATATTCTGGGGTGCGGTAGACACTGGTGGGCCGTATAGCTTCATGGGCTTCCTGAGCCACCCTGGCGCTAGTTTTGTACTCCGGTGGTTTAGGGGGCAAAAGGTCCTCCCCGAAGTTTTCGGCTATGAAACGGCGGGCTTCTTTCTGGGCCTCCTCGGCCACCTGAACGCTGTCCGTTCGCATGTAGGTTATGAGGCCAACGGGCCCCTCTTCCCCAAGGGGTATGCCTTCATAGAGCTGTTGCGCAATAAGCATGGTTTTCTTGGCAGAAAAACCCAGTTGTCTGGAAGCTTCTTGCTGAAGGGTGCTGGTGATGAAGGGAGGCGATGGATTCCTTTTCCGGGTACCCCTCTTCACACTTTGAACTACATAGGAGGCCTTCTCCAGCTCTGCCAGGATTGGCTCTACCTGCTCCTGGTTTTTCAGATCGGCCTCCTTTCCGTCAATGCTTACCAATCTGGCTATGAAAGAAGGGTGCTCGGGGGTGCGCTTGGCCAGTTCAGCCTTTATGGTCCAGTATTCTTCCGGGACAAAGTTCTGAATTTCCCTTTCCCTTTCAACGATGAGGCGCAAGGCAACGGATTGAACCCTTCCAGCAGAAGTGCGGTTACGGACTTTCCGCCAGAGCAGTGGGCTCAGCATGTAGCCCACAAGGCGATCCAGAACGCGGCGGGCTTGCTGAGCGTTGACCAGGTTCATATCAATGCCCCGGGGGTGGCTAAAGGCCTCTTCTATGGCCGGCTTTGTAATCTCATGGAATACAACCCTCCTAATTTTATAGCGAGGTATCCTGGCTACTTCAGCCAGATGCCAGGCAATGGCCTCTCCTTCCCGGTCCGGGTCGGTAGCCAGATAAACCTCGGAAGCGTTCTGAACGGCTTCCCTCAGCTCCTCCACCACCTTCTTCTTTTCCTTCGGGACTACATAGAAAGGCTTGAAATCATTGCTCACGTCTACACTCAGGCGAGAGCGGAGAAGGTCCCGCACATGGCCAATGGAGGCCTTAACCAGATAGTCTTTGCCCAGAAACTTTCCCACAGTGCGGGCTTTAGCCGGCGATTCCACAATAACCAGTTTATATCGCTCCTTTGGAGGATCTGGTAGCTGGTCGTGAGCAGGAGTTTTACCCAGCCTCGCAAGGGTTGAACCGCAATCGGGGCATTGGCCTTTGATGGCTGGTCTGCCTCCAGGTATATACACAGGCTCGGGGTCTTTCACTGGCTTGCGGGCCCTGCACTTCATGCAATAAGCGAAAATAGGCTCAGTCATTCCCTGCTACTCCTCAGAGATATTCGTCCAGATTTTTGCCCTTCAGCATCTCTACCAGTTTTTTAACGTCCTGGGCCCTGTCCTTGGGGCATACCAGGACGACATCATCGGTATCCACTACAATCATATCCTTAAGGCCGATAGTGGCGATAAGGCGTTTTGTGCTGTAAAGCAGGGAACCCGTGGTATCTATGCCAATATGCTCCCCCCCGACTATCACATTGTTCTCCTCGTCTTTGGGGAGTATATCGGCCAGGGTGGACCAGTTGCCTACGTCGCTCCAGCCTATATCTACGGGAATTACCATGACGCGGGAGGATTTCTCCATTATCCCCTGATCTATGGATTCGCTTTCCACTTCCTGCCAGACTTCTTCTAACACCTTTTCCTCTTCTTCAGTGCCAATGGCCTCGTCAATGCGGAGGAGCTGGGAGTAGAACCTGGGCATATGCTCGCGAAATTCTTCCATAATGGTGGAGAGTTTCCAGACGAAGATCCCGCTGTTCCAGTAAAAGCCACCCTGAGCCAGGAAAGAACAGGCGGTTTCAAAGTCTGGTTTTTCGGTGAAACTCTTAACTTTATAGACCGGAAAACCGTCCACTTCCTTCCAGAACTGGCCCTGGCATATGTACCCATAACCCGTTTCCGGGCACGTTGGCTTTATCCCCAGGGTTACCAAGTAACCTTCCTGGGCCACCTTAGCTGCTGCCAGAAGAGCTTTCCGGAATTCCTCAGCCTTTTCTATGACGTGATCCGCGTGAAGGGAAGCCATGACTTCTTCCGGATTTTCACGCCTTATGTAGAGAACTGAAAGGCCAATGCATGGGGCGGTCCCTTTACCTTCAGGCTCTATAATGATGTTCTTGCCCGGAATAAGAGGCAGCTGGGCTTTGATAGTGGGGGCATAGGTTTTGTTGGTGACCACGAAAATTCTGGTTGGGTCCAGGATTGGCCTTATGCGCATGAAAGTTTCCTGGAGCATGGTGTTTTTAGCCACAATATCCAAAAGCTGCTTAGGCCTGTGTTTCCGGCTTTTGGGCCAGAGCCTCGTTCCCGTCCCACCTGCCAGTATAAGAGCGAACATGGCTTATTACCTCCTTCAATCCACAAAGTATTCCGCCTTGCTTTCCCTTGCCAAGACGTAATGCATCCCTCCCACCTGGCGCACCAGACCTTTTATCTCCATTATGGCTAAGGCGCTGGAAACCTCGGAAATGGGCAGGCCGGTGGCTCTCTTGATTTCATCTATGTGAGTTGGCTCAGAAGATAGGTGGGAAAGGATAAGGCTTTCGGTGGTGGTGGCAGGCACAGCCGCTTTTACTTCTTCCCTGGTTTTCACAGCCGTTACGTTGAGCTCTTCCAGGATATCTTCAGCGGAGATGACAAGTTTTGCTCCCTGTTGAATAAGGCGGTTTGTCCCCCTGCAGGTTTTGTAGAAAATGCTTCCGGGCACAGCAAAGACTTCCCGATTCTGCTCCAGGGCAAACTCGACGGTTATGAGAGCGCCGCTGGTTTCCCCTGCCTCTACCACCAGAACTCCTTTGGCCAATCCGCTTATGATGCGGTTGCGAGGGGGAAAATTGATAGCTTCGGGCGGGGTACCAAGAGGATATTCGCTTATCAGAGCTCCGTTCTCGGCCACAGCCTGAGCGAGGGCTTTGTGTTCAGGTGGGTAGATGATATCAAGACCTGAACCCAGAACCGCTATGGTTCTGCCTCCGGCCTCCAAAGTTACCTGATGGGCCAGGCCGTCTATGCCTTTTGCCAGCCCGCTTACGATAGTGATTCCGCTTCGAGCTAAGGGCTCCACAATGAAGCGGGTGGCCTCTTTGCCGTAAGCGCTTGGCCTTCTTGTGCCCACTACTGCAATAGCCCATTCATCCTGTGGTTTAACGGTGCCCTTTATGAAAAGCAAAAAGGGCGGGTTATCGATGTGGCGCAGATTATACGGGTAATCATCGTCCTTCCAGGTTACGATGCGAACCCCTGCCTTTTGCAGTTTTTCCATCTCTTGTTCCAGGGATACCCGCTTTCGGAGGGCCAAGAGGTTCTCCAGGGAGCGACGGTCCAGTCCTGCTCGGGCGAGTTCTTCTGGCCGGGCTTCCCAGGCCTCTTTAGCGTTCCCAAAGTACTCCAGGAGATTCCTGAACCGGACCGGTCCGATGCCCTTCACCAGACTGAAACCAAGCCAATACTTTAGCTCTTCCATGAGCTTTTCCCTGAAAATTTTGGTTTAAGGATACACAAACGGGGTGGTTTTGTCAAGGAAAGGAAAATCTGCATCTAATATTGAAGATTTCTGCCCGGATACTTTCAAACCCCCTGGCCTAGTGCCTCACCTGGTATTTGCAACCTCTTTGATGGTTTTCGGAAAGACACTTCCGGGCTTTGTGCCTTCTCCAGAGTTTGACAAAGCCGGTTTTATGGATATAATGCTAAACGCAAAGGGCTTGACCTTCGGGGCAGGGTGAAATTCCCGACCGGCGGTAGGACACCTGGGTTGGCTTGACCCTGCCAGCCCACCAAGAGGTGTCGAGCCCGCGAGCCCGAGGAAACCTCGGGTTGATCCGGTTCAACGGTCCTGAGGGCCGCTAAGCCGGAGCCGACGGTATAGTCCGGATGGGAGAAGGTCAGCCTGAGGGTCCTTAGCTTTTTATGGGGCTTATGGACTCTCATTGTGCCCCGAAGGTTATGCCTTCGGGGCAATTTTATTTGGGAGGAATTGGCCTTGAAAGGTTTAAGCCGCTATATCGGGGTGGTTTTATCGCTGGTTACCATCATTGCCCTTTGGAAAGCCATAGTCTGGCTCGGCCGCTACCCAAGCTTTATCCTGCCTCAACCGGAGGAGGTAGCCATACGCTTCTGGTTTGTCCTCACAGATGGTTCCCTTCTATACCATGCTAAAATCACTCTATTGGAAATAGCGGCAGGGTTGAGCCTTGGCCTCTCCTGTGCTTTCGTCCTCGGCTATTTCCTGGCTAAAGTTCCATTCCTGGAGTCTTACCTTACACCCCTCGTGGTTATTTCCCAGTCCATGCCAGTGGTAGCCTTAGCACCCCTCCTGGTAATCTGGTTTGGATTTGGACTGGCCTCCAAGATCGCCGTCTGCGCCTTAACGGTCTTTTTCCCGGTTCTGGTGGGAACCATCGTAAGCATCCGGTCCGTGGAGAAAGAGCTCTACGACCTTATGCGCATCTTCATGGCAAACCGGTGGCAGGTTTTCTGGCTCTTAGAGCTTCCAGCAGCCCTCCCCTTCCTCATGAGCAGCCTCAAGGTCGGGGTCACCTTATCTGTAATCGGTGCAGTGGTGGGGGAATTTGTGGCTGCCGATAGAGGTCTCGGTTTTCTGGTGAATCTGGCCAGGGGTTTGTTTGATACCCCGCTCCTTTTCGTTGCCCTCTCTTCCCTGGCCATTATAGCCCTTGTTTTATACCTTGCTGTGGCTTTTCTGGAGAAAAAACTGGTGAAATGGAGGTGAAAAATGCGAGGTAAAAAGATTGTTTTCTCTCTAACCCTTCTGTTCCTGCTCCTTGTCAGCTGTGCCAGACCCACTCCTGCCCCACAAAAGGTAACCATAGCCATGGGATACATTCCCAACGTTCAGTTCGCTCCCTTCTACGTGGCTGTTGAAAAGGGCTACTTCCGCGAAGAGGGCATTGAACTGGAGTTCAATTACGGATGGGAAGTGGATTTAATTAAGCTGGTAGGAACGGGCGAGCTGAACTTTGCCGTAGCCAGCGGGGAACAGGTCCTTCTGGCCAGAAGCCATGGCTTGCCTGTCGTTTACGTGGCTGGATGGTATCACCGCTTCCCGGTGGTAGTGGTTTCCCTGGAGGAGAAAGGGTTTAAGAGCCTCCAGGACCTCAAAGGTAAAAGGGTGGGGATACCTGCCCTTTTTGGGGCAAGCTATATAGGATGGCGAGCGCTTCTCAAGGCTGAAGGGCTGAAAGAGGAAGAATTTAACCTTCAGGAAATAGGCTATACCCAGGTGGAAAGCCTGACCAGAGACCTGGTAGATGCAGCTATATGCTACGCCATGAACGAGCCAGTCCAGCTCCGCCTGGCAGGCTATAAAGTAAACATCATATCCGTGGCCGATCGGGTTAATCTTATTTCCAATGGCATAATGACCAACGAAAAGACGATAAAGGAGAACCCCAGACTAGTAAGGGGAATCGTCAGGGCTTTCCTGAGAGGCCTTCGCTATACTCTGGAGCATCCCGATGAGGCTTTTGAGATAAGCAAAAAATATGTTCCGGAAATGAAGGAAGAGCAGAAGGAAGTCCTTAAGGAGGCCATCAAGTTCTGGACTTCGCCTCACCTCGGCAAAACGGAGAAGGCCGATTGGGAAGCCACGCTCACCACATTGCGAGAGATGGGCCTTATTACCAGAGAAGTGAACGTGGAGGAAGCTTTTACCAACGAGTTTGTCCCCTGAGGAAAGGCTTTGGTTGTCTTAGAGGCAGTAAACATAAGCATGACCTATAGCTCACGGCAGGGGCCTGTGGAGGCTCTGCGAGGTGTTTCCCTGGAGGTGAGGGAAGGGGAATTTGTGTGTATTGTGGGACCTTCAGGGTGCGGAAAAACCACGCTCCTGCGCATTCTGAGCGGGCTCCTCAAGCCTGTTTCCGGGCACGTCCTCTGGAAAGGCAAACCCCTCAGAGGCCCAAGACCAGAAATGGGCTTCGTTTTTCAGAAGGCTAACCTCATGCCCTGGCGCAATGTCCTGGAAAACGTCCTTCTGCCTCTGGAAGTAAAGGGCATAAATAACTCCAAGGCTATGGAAAAGGCCTCCTCTATCCTGAAAGCCATGGGCCTTGAGGGCTTCTTCCACGCCTATCCGAGAGAACTCTCCGGAGGGATGGAACAAAAGGTAGCTCTGGCCAGAGCTCTGGTTTATGACCCTGACATCCTCTTCTTGGATGAGCCCTTTAGTTCCCTTGATGCTCTGACCCGTGAGAAACTAAACGTTGAGCTCGCAAGGCTCTGGCGCAACCGCTGCAAGACCGTGGTAATGGTTACCCATAACCTTCAGGAAGCCGTCTTCCTGGCCGACAGAGTAATGGTTATGAGCCCGCGCCCTGGTACGCTGAAGGCCCAGTTTGCTGTCCCCTTCCCTCACCCCAGGGATTTATCTATAACTTTCACGCCTGAGTTTGTGGCTCTGGCCCGGACGGTTAGAGAAGCGGTGGAGCATTAGCCCCAGAAGGCAAAAAACACCAGCGGTAGCTCCACTTATCGTAAGCCACCATCTGGTGGCATCTACCCAGAAAGTCAGGGGGTAAAGCTGAATTAACGAATCGGAGTAGGGGAAAAGCCAGCTATCTCCTTCAAAGAAGAGCCTGTGAAAAAGAGTGAAGAATAGATCAAAATTGACAAAGGCCATAATTCCCGTAGCTAACCCGAATCCCACCAGCAATAAAGTTCCTGCGAAGAGGCCAAGGATCAGCTCCCGCCTCCACCCCTTGAGCCATAAGGCAGTAGCTGAAAGAAAAGCCAGAGCGAGGGAAAGCCTCAGGGCGAGCAAAGCTCCGCTGGCCACCCTTTTCACATCGGCCATGTGGCGAAGTTCCCGTTCGTTGTAGATGGGGCCACTTTCATCGGAGAGTGTTCTGAGGTATTCCAGGCCTTCACCGCCTATGACGTAGCGGAGGGTGGCTACGGAAAGCTTTTCCCTTTCCTCAGGGGTGAACCTGAAGGAGGGGGGAAAACCAGGGCGAGCGTACTCCCAGCGGATGAATTCCGGACGGGCCAGGAAAGGATAAGGGGCAAGGAGTATGATGAAGAACACGCCCATAGCCAGTAGCAAGGAAAGAAACAGACGCATACCTACCCTCGCAATGTAGCTCCTAATCTTTTTTCCAGTTCTCTGATAACTTTTTCCCTCAACTGGGCCACTTCTTCATCAGTGAGGGTGTGATCGTCGGCCTGGAAAGTCAGGGAGTAAGCAAGGCTCTTCTTCCCCGGTGGTACAGGCTTGCCTCGGTAAAGATCAAAGAGAACGGCGCTGCGGAGAAGAGGTTGCCCGGCTTCTATAATGACTTTGCGCACCTCTTCGGCGGGGATTTCCTCATTCACCACCACTGCTATATCCTGGATCACGGCTGGATAGCGGGATATGGGTTTGAATTCCCTGAAGGAGGAGGCACGGGAAGCCAGGGCTTCAAAGTTCAATTCAGCCATAAAGACTTCTTCCTTCACCTCAAAAGCCTCCGTTATGTCGGGATTGAGCTTGCCCAGGATGCCTATGGTTTCTTCCCCTATTTTTAAGGCAGCCGTCTGTCCCGGGAAGAAAATTCTATCCTGAGCTGCGGTGAACCGGTAGTCCGAAATCCCCATCCTCTCCACCAGCTCTTCAATTACCCCTTTGAGGTCAAAAAAGTCCAGCCTTCTTCCTCCTCCAAACCAGCTCATCTCTTCTGCTTCCCCAGCCATGGCTATGGCCAGAGTTGACCTTTCGCGGGGGAGGTCGTTCTCTCTGGGGAGGTACACCCTGGCCAGTTCAAAGATTTTGACCCCTTCATGGAAGCGCAGGTTGTAGGCAAGAGTACGCAGAAGGCTTGGCAAAAGGGTTGGCCGCAGAAAAACATGTTCGGGGGTCATGGGGTTAGCAACGGAAAGAAGGGGCACCTGGTAAGAAAGGCCGAACTTATCCAGCATATCCTGGCTTATCAGGGCGTAGGTTTTGACCTCATAAAGGCCGCAGGCTATCAGTATATCCCTGGCGGTTTCTTCCCATTTGAGAAGCTCGGGAAAGATTTGAGGGGCGGTAGGAGTCGGGATCATCTCGGTGGGGATGAGCTCGTAGCCAGTTATCCTGGCGATTTCTTCCACCAGATCAGCAGGTTCTTCCACGTCACCCCGGTGGGTGGGCACAGTCACCAGATAAGTCTGGGGCCCTTTTTCCTCCAGCTCAAAGCCCAGCTTATTGAGGATTGAAGTGACCTGCTCCCTGGGGTAGCTCATTCCAATGAAACGCTCCAGTTCTTTCAGGTGGAAGGTTATAGTCCGGCGCGGAGGCAGCGGGATGTGGACGTCCACCAGGCCTCTGGCGATGGTTCCACCGGCCCATTCCTTAATGAGCTGGGCTGTTCTCCTGGCGCCTTCAGGTGGGAGGTATGGGTCAAGGCCCTTTTCAAAGCGAAGGGAAGCTTCGGTCCTGAGCCCCAGGAGCCTTGAGGTGCGCCTTATGCTTACCCGGTTGAAATTGGCCGATTCAATCAGGATGTTCCGGGTTTCAGGGGTCACCTCGCTTTCCATTCCTCCCATTACTCCGGCTATAGCCACGGGGCCTTCAGCATCGGCGATGAGCAGAACATCGGGAAAAAGCTCACGCTTGAGTCCATCCAGGGTGGTGAAAGCCCGGTCGTCCTTGGCTCTGCGGACGATTATCTTCTTCCCACGGATTTTATCGTAATCAAAGGCATGGATGGGCTGGCCCAATTCCAGCATGACGTAGTTGGTGGCATCCACTACATTGTTTATTGGCCTCATTCCTGCAGCTCTCAAGCGTCTCTGAACGAAATAAGGGGAAGGACCAATCTCAGCCCCGAGGACCACCGCCGCAGCGTAGCGGGAGCAAAGGTCGGGGTCAGCGATTTCAACTTCTATTAATTCTCTGGCTCCAGGGCCGTCTTCAACGTAATTGATGGTGGGGGGGCGGAATTCAGCATCGGTAAGGGCAGCCACCTCCCTGGCTATCCCGAGGATGGATAGACAATCGGGACGGTTGGTGGGAACTTCTATCTCCAGGATAATATCTCCAAGGTAATCGGCCAGGGGCATCCCCACAGGAGCATCGTCCGGGAGAATGATAATGGATTCGTGGTCTTCGGAAAGGTCCAGTTCCTTCTCCGAGCACACCATTCCCGGAGAAAGCACCCCTCTTATCTTCGCTGGTTTCAGGGTGAAATACGTCTTCTGGGGGGAGTAGGGATCCACAAGGCGAGCCCCGGCCAGAGCCAGGGCTACCTTTTGCCCCCTCTGGCCAACTTTTATGTTGGGTGCTCCGGTGACCACTTCCACCGGCTCAGAAGCTCCATAATCCACTACTGCTATGGTGAGGCGATCGGCATTGGGGTGAGGCTTTACCTCCAGAATCTGCCCCACGAAGACCTTATCCCGGTCCCAGAACTCTCCCACCCGGTGGATTTCTGCTACTTCAAAACCAGCCATGGTGAGTTTGTAGGAAAGTTCTTCCGGAGGAAGCTTTATTTCCACGTAATCTTTAAGCCAGCTTAAGGGAACCCTCATTTTTCTCCTCCTTGCCTAAGCACGGAATTGTTTTAAGAACCGCAAATCGTTGGCATAAAAGTAACGGATATCGTCTATCCTGTGCTTGAGCATCGCAATTCTTTCCACCCCCATCCCGAAAGCGAAGCCGGTGTAGACATCAGGATCGTATCCCACATTACGCAGCACCTGAGGGTGAACCATCCCTGCTCCCAAGATTTCCAGCCAGCCGGTGAATTTACATACCCGGCAACCTTTACCACCGCACACTATACAATCCATAGCCATATCGGCTCCCGGCTCCACGAAGGGGAAATAATCGCATCGGAACCGCACTTTCCTCTCCCTACCGAACATCTCCTGGACAAAAGTGGTGAGCACACCTTTAAGGTGAGCCATGGTTATACCTTTATCCACCGCCAGACCTTCTACCTGATAGAACATCCATTCGTGGCTGGCATCGGTGGCTTCATGGCGGTAGCATCGGCCTGGAACCACTACTCTTATGGGCGGCTTCATGGCCTGCATAACCCTTATCTGATCGGGAGAAGTATGGGTGCGCAGGAGCATGTTGCCGTTCTTGCCATAGGGAGGGGCGATGTAAAGAGTATCCCACATATCTCTGGCAGGGTGATCCTGGGGTATGTTGAGGAGGCCGAAGTTGTAATCGTCCCATTCCACTTCGGGCCCCTCGTAAACCCCGAAGCCCATGCGGGAAAATATTCCAAGGATTTCCCTCAAAGTTTGAGTTACGGGATGGAGCGTTCCAACCTGGGGTCTCCTTCCGGGTAGGGTTATATCAACAGCCTGGACCTTTGCTGCCTGGAGGCGTTCAGCCTCTTTGATGGCGAAGGCTTTCTCCTCATAGAGTTTGGTCAATTCATCCCGGAGCTGGTTTGCTGCTTCTCCTACCGCCGGCCTTTCCTGAGGGGGAAGGTCCCGTATCCGGCGCAGGAGCTGAGTTACCAGGCCTTTCTTGCCCAGGTAGGTCCTTCTCCACCCTTCAAGGGAACTGGAGTCGGTCACCTTCTCCAGCTCTCGAAGGGCTTCATCTCTGAGGATTTTTACCTGTTCCAGCATTTTTCCCTCCTGCTAAGGAATTAAAAAAGGCTGCCTCCAGGGACGAAGAGGCAGCCTTTCCTCCCCGCGGTACCACCCTGCTTGGCCAGCCAGAGCTGACCCTCTCTTCAGAGCTTGCCCCTTTAACGGAGGGCTTCCGGGGCAGACTACTGAGGGTTAACCCTGTTCGCCTGCCCAGCTCGGGAGCGAACTTCAGCAGGCTTCACCTGTGGGGAGGTCCCAGCCACGCCTCCCCTTCTCTGTCAGGCTCCCCCTGCCTACTCCTCTCCGTCATCGCCTTTGACTTTATTTTTGAAGAAAATTATACTCAGATTGCCCGGATAGTCAAAAACCGTAACCTATCCTGACGCAAAGAGGGTTACCGTTTGCTCCACCTGCATTGGCGGGCGGATGGTTAGCGCAAACCAAAATCCGTAACGGCCTGTGGGCGATGAAGGACAAGCTTTGGAGCACGCTAATACGCCCTTGGACAATTGTCCTGATGGCGTCTGTTATTTATCTGATTGTGATTTTGGGCCTGAACAAATGGGACCCTATGGTCCTGGCAGCAATAGGGACCCGTTTCAGCGAACTGGACCCAGCAGGCAGCGAAGGATATGATGGTCAGTTCGCTTACTACATAGCCACAAACCCTTCGGGTGCTGCGCCCCATCTTGATGTACCAGCTTACCGTTATCAGCGCATACTGTATCCGCTGCTGTGCCGCTTCCTCGCCTTTGGCCAGCGCGACCTTATACCCTGGATTATGCCTCTGGTGAATATACTGGCCCTGACGGCAGGAACCTACTTTGTCGAAAGGCTGCTTAAGGGGTTCGGTGTAACTTCTTACTACGCCATAGTTTACGGACTTTTCCCGGGCCTATTTTTATCCTTAAGGCTGGACCTGAATGAACCTCTGGCCTATGCTCTGGTTTGTGGAGGCATACTGGCTTTCGAAAGGGGAAAAGAGCGCTCAGGAGCAATACTGTTCGGATTGGCAGGCCTGGCTAAGGAACAGGCCCTGCTTTTTGCGGGGGGATATGCCCTGGCTTTCATAGCCAGGAGGAAGTGGGAGGAGCTGAAAGAGCTGGCGCTCTTCTCCTTCTTTCCCATGGCTGTTCTGCAGGGGGCTCTCTGGTTGCGTTTCGGGGATTTTGGCATAGGTTCAGGGGGAGCTGGGGCCACTCCTTTCAGTATCATTCCCTACGGAGGACTTTTGCAGATAGGATTCTTAAACATTCGTGCCCTTTTACTGTGGCTTATCATCCTTGGCCCCGGCGCCCTTTTCCCTTCCATAGCTTTGAGCTATCTATCAGCAGTTCGCCTCGTAAAGGGGGAACGTCATCCCCTGGCTTTTTCCACGTTACTGCACGCTCTAATTTTGGCTTTTCTGCCCTTTTCCACGTGGCGGGAATTCCTTGCTATTTTAAGGTTCCTATCCGGGCTTGCCGCAGCGACTATCCTCTACGGAGCTCTCATTCGCTCACGCCGTATGCTCAATTACTCGCTTTTCTGGCTGAGCTATCTTGTCTTTATTTTCAAGGTGTAATCTCAAAACACAATGGGTGGAGAGGGCAGGACACAATCCCTTCTTGGACTGCATCCGTATTCACCTATCAGGAGAGTCACGGCTGCGCCGGAAGCGATTTTGCCATTCGCGGAACAAGGTGTAAAATTTTTAAATTGAAACTTAATAGAAACTCTCACACGGCGGAGGTGATGGCTATGCCTATTTACGAATACGAATGTCTGGACTGCGGGGTGCACTTTGAACGGATTCAACGCTTTTCTGATCCACCAGTGGAGGAATGCCCTAATGGCCATCGCCATGTGCGCCGGGTGTTTCACGCTCCGGGCGTAATCTTCAAGGGCTCTGGTTTCTATACCACCGATTATGCCCGAAAAAGCAGCAATGGCAGTGAGAAGAAGGAAGATAAAGGCGAGGGGAAAGAGAAGGAATAACTGAGGCAAGGCGATTCCAATCACCGAAGGATGGTCATTGTAAAGGTGTGAAGCGCCCAAAATGTAAAAAGGGCCGGCGCTCTCCGCACCGGCCTCCAATATCATTTTTACAGGCTAATTGTCAGGGGTAGAGCGGCGGTGTCTTTTACTGCGGCTCTTCTTCCAGTATTGCTTTAATTTTGAAGCTTTTCCCTTCCCTTATGATTTTCAATTCCACCGTTTGCCCCACTCTGGTGTTATCCTCAATATATGCGTTGAGGGCTTCAACACCCTTTACGGGAATGCCATCTATTTCCGTTATTATGTCCCCTCCCACAAGGATAATCCGGTTTCCTATGGTAATCTGCCCTGTAGCCCCTCTTATGCCTGCTTTGTGGGCCGGGCTCCCCCGGTAAACACGAGCCACCAGCACCCCCTCCTCCACCGGGAGGTTCAAGCGGCGGGCCAGTGTCGGTGTTATGGTGTATCCAATGATCCCTAACCAGGGATGACGATAGCGGCCATAAGCAATGAGCTCAGGCACAACCCTTTTGAGAACATTTACAGGGATAGCAAAGCCCACTCCAGCGTAAGCCCTGCTGGGAGATACTATCGCCGTGTTAACGCCTATCACCCTGCCTTTAGAGTCCAGCAATGGGCCTCCGGAGTTACCAGGGTTAATGGCTGCGTCAGTTTGAATAAGATTCCTGATAATCCGTCCGTTCTCCAGTTCCAGAGTTCGGTTCAATGCGCTCACCACTCCTACCGTTAAAGTCCGCTCAAACCTTCCGAAGGGGTTACCTATGGCTATAGCCCACTGCCCAACCTGTAACGCAGAAGAATCCCCAAGCTCCACCGGAACCAGCCTGTCAGGAGGAACGTTGACTTTAAGCACCGCCAGGTCGTTGATGGGGTCAACGCCCACTACTTCAGCGGGGACTGAGAGGTCTTCCCCAAAGCTCACCTCGATAGATTGGGCACCCTCAATTACATGGTAATTGGTAACAATGTGGCCTTCTTTATCGTAAACAAAGCCCGAACCAGCGCCCTCCTCCGGGTAAACTCCGAAGAAGAAATCCCACTGGAGAACCTGAGTGGTGATGTTGACAACAGATGGGGCCACTTTTTTGTAGATGTTGATGAGAATTTGCTCTCCTGGCTCCAGATCCGCAGGAACTGCGGGGGTGGGAGTCGGGGTTGGAGCAGGGGTGAAACTTACCACCTCTTTAACATCCGCAAAGGTTGGAACCAAAGTGCAACCCGTTGTCAGAAGTATCAGCATCAGTAAAAGTATCAGCCTTCTGCTCATTGCTCCTCCTCCAGAGCCTGGGGCCTCTTGCCCAGCACCACTCTGACTTTAACCTCCTCCCCGTCTCTTATAACTTTCAGGGTGATTTCCTGGCCCACGGAGGTGTTGTAAATCAGGTAAGTGAGGAGGTCATCAAACCGCCGTATTTCCTGCCCATCCACGCCTGTAATTATATCGCCTCCTACGGTTATCTCTCCGCCCATGAACTGGACCTTCTTCGTTCCTCCCTTGATGCCAGCCTTGTGAGCCGGGCCATCCTTTATTGTTCGGATCACCAGAGCCCCGTAATCCACGGGCAGGTCAAATTCCCTGGCGAGGGCTTTGGTGACGGTTGTGCCTTCAATTCCAAGCCATGGGTAATCGTATGAACCCTTTTCTATCAAAACGGGAACGATTTTCTTAGCCAGGTTTATGGGCACAGCGAAACCGATGCCTGCATTTATGCCCACGGGAGACTCTATAGCTGTGTTTATACCTATGACCTGGCCGGAGGAGTTCAGCAGCGGTCCGCCCGAGTTCCCCGGGTTTATAGTCGCATCTGTCTGGATTACTTCCGGAATTGTGAAAGGAATTGCGGCGGGCCGGAGGGTCCTGCCCACTGCGCTTATTATCCCCACCGTCATGGTACCTGCCAGACCAAAGGGGTTGCCGATGGCAATTGCCCTCTGGCCAACCTTAACCTGGGAAGAATCTCCCAGTTCTGCAGGGTGAGCACCCTCTGTCAGTTCGTCCACTTTTAGAACCGCCAGGTCACTGTGAGGGTCCGTCCCCACCACCCTTGCCCTGGCAGCGTCACCGTTGTAAAAGATGACCTCTATCTCTTCGGCATCGGAAACCACATGGTTGTTCGTCACTATGTAACCTCTTTCGTCCCACACAAACCCTGAACCCCTTCCTTCCGAGGGGATCTCAGGATGAGAGAAGGGGAGCCGGATTAACCCTTTTTTGACCACTCTTATGGATACAACGGCTGGATTAACCCTCTCGTAAATGCTTACAAGAAGGGCTTCCTCCTCTTCATCCAGCACCTCACCTGTGACCACCACTTCTTTGGAAGTGAGAGCTGCCGGAGTTGGCGTTGGAACGGGTGTGACCTTAACAGTCTTGGGTTGCGGGGTTGGAGTCGCCTCCCAAATCCGGGGTATTTTAAGGAGGTCCAGCTCCATCTTGCAGGCTCCTGAGAGCAGAGCGGTTACAAGACCGATTATTAGCCATTTACGACTCATCCCTCACCTCCCACCACTAACAAATCCTTTATTTTTATTGTTCCACAGCTCTGTGAAAGATTTGTGAAGAAACCCTGAAGGGGCATGGATATCCCCTCAGGCCTCCAGGGGCTGCAGTTCTCCCCAGTTCTTGCCCACCTCCAGCTCCACCTTTAAGGGAGCTTTAAGTTCGTAAGCACCTTCCATGATTTCTCTAACCATAGGGGCCACAATGGAGAGCTCTTCCTCGGGGACCTCTATAACCAGTTCATCGTGAACCTGAAGGACAAGGCGGGAACGAAGGCCACGCTCTTTAAGGGCCCGGTGGAGGCGTACCATGGCAATCTTTATTATGTCAGCAGCGCTTCCCTGAATGGGGGCGTTTATCGCCATGCGTTCGGCAGCAGCTTTAACCTGACGATTGGCTTTGCTTTCGGGGGAAAGCTCCGGGAAATAGCGGCGACGACCCAGCAGGGTTTCCACGTAGCCTTCCTGCTGGGCTCTGGCTTTGGTGTTTTCAATGTAAATCTTCACTTTTGGGTAACGGGCAAAGTAGTTCTGGATGAATCTGTGAGCTTCTTCGGGGGTGAGGCCCGTTTCCTCGGCCAGGCCGTAAGCGCTCATCCCATAACTTATGCCGAAGTTGACAGTCTTGGCCAGCCGGCGCATCTCAGGTGTAACTTGGTCTATCGGAATTCCAAGGATGGTGGAAGCTGTGCTGGCGTGGATATCTTCACCCCTGAGGAAGGCAGCAATAAGCCCTTCGTCTCCGCTTATGTGCGCTAAAATCCTCAATTCCACCTGAGAATAATCAGCCGAAAGGAGCAACCACCCATCTTCAGCTACGAAAGCCCTGCGCACAGCTTTGCCTATATCGGTCCTGGTAGGGATGTTCTGGAGGTTAGGGTCGCTTGAGGAAAGCCTGCCTGTTACGGTTCCAGTTTGGTGGTAAGAGGTGTGAACTCTTCCAGTGGTCCTGTTAACCATGCCAGGCAGAGCGTCCACATAGGTGGATTTTATCTTGGCAAGATGTCTGTGTTCCAGCAGGAGCTCTATGACCGGATGGCGTCCCCGTAATTTCTCCAGAACGTCCGCCGAAGTAGAATAATGGCCGGACTTGGTCCTGGGGACACCCTGGGCGGAAATGCCCAGCTTACCGAAGAGGGCATCGGATAATTGCTCCGGGGAATTGACGTTAAAGCGATAGCCCACGTACCTGTAGATTTCATCCTCAAGGCTCTGGAGCTTCTGAGCCAGTTCTCTGGACATCTCCCGCAGGAAGGGTATATCCAGCTTAACCCCCGTCATCTCCATGTCCATGAGCACGGGGATGAGGGGGAGTTCCACCTCGTAGAAGAGTTTGGTCAGCCCCAACTCCCGCAGTTTCTGGTCCAGCAGGCCCACCAGGCGATAGGTTATATCGGCATCTGCGGCGGCATAAGGGGCAACTTTGGGTATGGGCAGCAGGTCCATGCTGATCTGGTTTTTCCCTCTGCCTATGAGCTCTTCAATGGTGGTCATTTCAACGCCGAGGTAAGCCCAGGCCAGGTCTTTGAGGTTCAGGTTCCGGCCTGCTGGGTTTACAAGCCAGCCTGCTACCATGGTATCAAAGGCGAGGCCTCTGACTTTTATCCCATTCCTCGCCAGCACAATCATATCGTATTTAGCATGGTGGGCGTACTTGGCTATGGTTTCGTCTTCCAAGATGCGAGCCAGCTTCTCTTTTACCAGCTCCCAGGGGAGTTGCTGGCCCTCCAGATGCCCTATGGGGATGTAATATCCATCTCCTTCCTTGAAAGCCAGCGATATCCCTACAAGTCTGGCCCTCATCGGGTCTATGTCCGTGGTTTCAACGTCGAAAGCCAGCCCTGTGGCCTCGGAAAGTTTCTCCATAAGGAGGTTGAAGGCTTCTTCATCTTGAATGGCAACATATTGTCCCGGTTCGGCCCTGTGGCGGACTTCCACCTGACCTATGAGGGGTAGCTGGCGGATTTCACCTGTCTCGGGGAGGCGCTTGTATAGAGAGCGAAATTCAAGTTCGCGGAAAACTTCCTTGACTTTTTCCTCATCGTAGCCCTGATACCGTAAATCCTCCAGGGTTATATCCAGGGGTATGTCGGTTCGGATAGTAACGAGGGCTTTGTTGAGGAAAGCTTTATCCCGATTCTCTAGGAGGGCTTCTTTTACGGATGAGGGGGTGATTTCGTCTATGTGCTGGTAAATACCCTCAATGCTTCCATACTCCCGCAGGAGCCTTGTGGCAATGGTTTCGCCTATGCGAGGTATGCCGGGGATGTTATCGGTCTTATCGCCCACCAGAGCTTTGAAATCGGCCAGCTGGTGCGGTTCAAGGCCGTACCTTTCCAGGATTTTCTCCCGGTCGTAAACAATCGTGTCCGAAAAGCGCCGGCCTGAAGTCAAAACCCTCACCTTTGGGCCTATAAGCTGGAAAGCATCGGTATCGCCTGTAACGATGAGGGTTTCCACACCTTCCTCGGAAGCTTTCCGAGCCAGAGTTCCCAGAATATCATCGGCTTCGTATCCCTCTATCGCTATGGATTTTATTCCCAGTGCTTCCACTACCTGCGATATGCGTTTCAGCTGGACGGCCAGGTCTTCGCCCATTTTAGCTCTGTGAGCTTTGTATTCGGCGAAGGACTCATGGCGGAAACTTCGGCCAGCATCAAAGGCAACAGCTATGTAGTCGGGTTTCTCTTCCTTCAAGACATTAAGGAGCATGGAGGTGAAGCCGTATACGGCGTTGGTGGGCTCCCCTTTTGAGGTACTCATCTCCAGGGGAAGAGCGTGGTAGGCTCTGTAAGCGAGGGCGTGCCCGTCCACAATAACCAATTTTTTCATCTCGGCACCACCTCCTTCTTCTTCACCACCAGCCGTATCATCCCCAAAGGCACCTCGCGGGAAAAGGCCATGGCCAGTAGGCTACCGTCGCTCAACCTTGTCCCGTATATGCATCTTTTTTCAGAGCGGTAATAGATTTCAGCCGAATGAGCATGACTGTAAGGGTTTTCTTCCAGAACTTTGGCAACCCACTGGAAAAGCTTTGAAGCTTCTTCTCTGTCTCCACCTGCCCAGAAGCGAGGATCTGAATCGCCGAAGGTTAAAAGTTCAGGCGATAATTCCTGAAAGATTTCTTCAGCCCACCTGGTAAATTCCCTCGCTGGGGGAGCAGCCACCACTTCCCTCTGGGAAAGGGCCTTTCCCATGATCTCTGGCAGATCGCCCACAAAGAAGGGCTTGGGTATTATGCCGTCTACCCCAAGCTTTTCAGGGATTGGGGAATCTCCAAAAGGTATAGCCAGGATTTTCAAGTGAGGCTTTACGTCTCGGAGGGTCTGGATCAGGCTTTCCGGATTTATATCTTTGAGGCCCATGTCCACGATCACCATCCTTGGATGCTCTTCTATGGATTTGGCAAGGCCCTCTTCTCCGGTGGTTGCGATGGAAGCTTCATAGTCCCCTGAAGATTCCAGGGCCTCTTTAAGGATGGTGGCGAAAGCCAGATCATGGTCAATGATTAAGACCTTTTTCTTCATTTTCCTCGCCTCCGGAAAGGATTTTATCACTTGCCAAAGGATTGCGCAACTAATTTTGCTGTGCTATAATTGCGGCCGGTTCATCAATCCCTTAAGGAGGCTGCCATGGCAGAAGAAGTTGTCATCGTAAGCGGATGCAGAACCCCCATTGGTCGTTTCATGGGTTCCCTCTCTGCCATTCCCGCTCCCAAGCTCGGGGCTATTGCAATAAAAGAGGCTGTAAGGCGCGCTGGAGTGGACCCTGCCACTATTGATGAGGTTATAATGGGCAATGTGGTTTCGGCCGGGATAGGGCAAGCTCCTGCCCGTCAGGCTGCTATATTTGCCGGCTTGCCCCCTTCTGTTGGGGCTGTTACTGTGAACAAAGTCTGTGGCTCAGGCCTCAAAGCTGTTATGATGGCAGCTTCCATGATTAAAGCAGGCGAGGGTGAAATCTACGTGGCGGGGGGCATGGAAAACATGAGCATGGGGCCTTATCTTCTCTTGAAAGCCCGCCAGGGCTATCGCCTGGGCCACGACCGAGTCCTGGACGCCACCGTCCACGACGGGCTCTGGTGCGCCTTTGAGGACCAACACATGGGCAATGCTGCAGAATTTATCGCAGAGCAGTTTGGGATAACGCGAGAGGAGCTGGACCGTTACGCTTATGAAAGCCACATGAAAGCAATTGCAGCCATAGATGCAGGTAAATTCCGGGAGGAAATCGTTCCCGTAGAAATTTCCCAGCCTAAAGGGCCACCTCTACTTTTTGATACTGATGAAAACCCGCGGCGGGATACTTCTTTGGAGAAACTGGCTCAGCTTAAACCTGCCTTCAAGCCCGATGGCATAGTCACGGCTGGGAACTCCCCGGGTATAACCGACGGTGCGGCAGCGGTAGTGATTATGAGTCGGAAGAAAGCCGATGAACTCGGGATAAAGCCTTTAGCCAGGATAGTGGACTACACATACGCTGCCGTTGAACCCAAATGGCTCTTCATAGCTCCCGTGCATGCCATCCGGAGGCTCTTGAAAAAGACTGGCACAACCCTGGCAGATTATGACCTCATTGAACTTAACGAGGCCTTTGCTGCCCAGGTCCTGGCCGATGGCAAAGCCCTGGCTGAAGAAGGGTGGGACTGGTCAAAGGTTAACGTTAACGGAGGAGCCATAGCTCTTGGCCATCCTATAGGGGCAAGTGGCACTCGCTGCCTTGTTACTCTCCTTTACGCTCTTAAAGACCGGGGCCTGAAGAGAGGCCTTGTCTCTCTTTGTCTTGGGGGAGGGGAGGCAGTGGCCATGGCCGTAGAAATGGTTTAAGTGGTAGGGCATAAGGACACCTTCAGATCGTGCTGGAAAGGTATTGTTTCACCCACTTGAACACAGATTTCGCTTCGGCATGGGCTCAACCCGTGGATAGGTTACAGAACAAGTCAGATGAAAGCAAGCGCCTCTGGGTCAACCAATTTTCTCAGTTCTTCTTTTGAGCCCTCGGCTTTGGTGGCAACAATCTGGACGAAAAATTTGGGGGTAAGGCAGTACAGCAATTGAAGCCCTGCTTTCCGGGTAAAAATTATTAGCTCCTGAGGAGTGGCGAAGCGACTGTGATGGATCGGGCGAACTTCCCTGCCTTTGTAGTGTTCTATTTCCCAGACAAACCGCGCCCATCCCTCTTCTGTGCTGAGGTTGAGGGCGTCATAAAAAATAAGGCCGCCAGGTTTCGTAACTCGCCCCATCTCTTTGATATAAGCAAAAATGTCTATCTGGGGAATATGCATGAAAACTGCGTGGCAATATACCCGGTCAAACTCGTTATCGTTAAAGTCGCGTAAGGAATTATCGCTCAGCACCTTGAGGTTCACATTCTTCAGGTGAGCAGTTCTCTGTTTTGCGATACGTATAATTGAGCTGGAAATGTCACATCCCCACCATTCGCCACAATGTGGAGCTAACTCGCGACCGATGCGTGCAACGCCACAGCCAACCTCTAAAACCTTATGACTCTGGTTTATGCTTAGCCCTTGCACCAATGCTTGAGCAGCTCGTTGTCCACTTTCTCGCAACTCTTCTTCGCTTTTGCTACTATCCATCATTAAATAGGCAACTTTTCGATCTTTACCGATGTACTCCCAAACTTCTTTTGGGCTCGCCCACTTGCGGTTTTCCATTCGCCATAATCGGTAAGCAGATATCGGATTTCGCCACCATTTTTCCTGGAAAAACCTAGTTATTATATCCCGCCCAGGCACAAATTATACCCTCGCAGAAAACTGAAAATAGCCGTACCCCCACAGTGGAGGGATTTTACTTAACCTTTTCAAGTTTTCCCATCAGATCGGGAGGCACGTAGCCGCGGATGTAAACTCCGCTGTCGCGGGGTTCTTCGCTTTCCACAATTCCCCATTGCCGGAAGAGGCTGAGAAGGTAGCTCTGGGTGTAAGGGATAAAGAGTTCCACCCATTCATACCTTCTCCGCAGAATTTCCTCCACCTTTCCCATGAGCCTATCAAGGCCTATTTTCTTCAGGGCTGAGATAGGAACTACGTTGGGGAAGTAGGAGGCGAGTGCTTCCACTTTGCCCGGGTCCTCAAGTTTGTCAATCTTATTTAGCGCGGTAATTATCGGCTTAGTATTAGCCCCAAGCTCGTGAAGTATATCCCATACCGTCCGGCTCTGGTTGAGGGCGTGAGGGCTAGTTATATCAACCACGTGGATTATTATGTCTGCATCCAGAACTTCCTCCAGAGTAGCCCGGAAGGCAGCTAAAAGTTGCGGCGGTAGTTTTTGGATAAACCCTACTGTGTCGGTAACCAGCACCTCCTTGCCGCTGGGGAGTTTAACCCTTCTGGTGGTAGGATCGAGAGTGGCAAAGAGCTTGTCTTCTACCAGGACATCGGCGTTGGCCAGGGCGTTGAGGAGGGTAGATTTGCCTGCGTTGGTGTAGCCAACTATGGCCACTATCGGTATTCCTGTGCTTTTCCTCCTATGCCGGTAAAGGTGACGGTGAGTCTTTATGTGTTCCAGTTCTTCTTTGAGGTGAGCGATCCTCTCCTTTATGCGGCGTCTGTCCATTTCCAGCTGAGTTTCACCGGGACCTCTAAGGCCAACACCAGTGCTTCCGCCCCCGGGTCCCCTCATAGTGCTGCGACCACCAGCTGGCCCACCAACCTGCCTTGAAAGGTGGGTCCAGTAACGGGTAAGACGAGGGAGGCGGTACTGGTACTGGGCCAGTTCCACCTGGATTCGTCCCTCGTGGGTTTTGGCATGCTGCGCAAAGATGTCAAGGATGAGAACGGTCCGGTCTATTATTTTGACCTTGAGAGCCTTTTCCAGCTCCCGCTGCTGGCGAGGGGAGAGTTCATCGTCAAAGATGATAAGGTTGCATCCCAGGGCTTCCTTCATAGCCTTGAGCTCCTCCACCTTGCCCGAACCGATAAAGGTGGCAGGATTTATCCGGTCAAGTTTCTGGTAAGTTTGTCCCACCACCCGTACTCCAGCAGTCCAGGCAAGCTGAGCGAGCTCCGCCAGAGAGTCCTCTATGGACCACCTGGAAGGTTTACCTTTGATTTCAACTCCTACCAGAATGGCCCTTTCCTCTTCCTGGTTGGTGGCTATAAGCCTCTTACTCATGAACTACCCTTCTCCAGCAAACTCTCAAGGATTTCCGGCGTCAACACCATAAGGCTTTCTACGATGAGGTCTGCCTCTCTGAGCTCCTCCTGGGGTCTAGTGGTAGTCAAAGCTACCGCTTTCATTCCGGCTGATTTTGCGGCCTGAATCCCTGCCGGTGAATCTTCTATCACGATGCAATTCTGAGGCTGAGCCATGCATTTTTCGGCTGCCTTGAGGAAGATTTCGGGGTCAGGCTTGCCGAATTCCACGTCCTCTTCAGTTACGAGAGCCACTATTTCATGCTCAAGCTTAAGGGTCTTAAGGATGAGGGAAGCGTTAGGTTTGGAAGTAGAGGTGGCCACAGCGATGCGGAACCGCTTCGCTTTAAGGTCCTGGATAAGCCTCAAAAGGCCTGGCATAGGGGTAAGGTGCCTATAGACAAGTTCCCGGTAGATGGCATCTTTACGCCGGCCAATCTCTTCCACCTGTTCGGATGTAAACTTAGAGCCATAGAGGGTGCGAATTATCTCCTGATTCCGCATCCCGAAGGTAGAACGAAATTGTTCGTAACTCATCTCAAGGCCAAACTCGGCCAGAGCTTTCTGCCAGGCTTGAAAATGGTAAGGAGCCGTATCCACCATAACACCGTCCAGGTCAAAGATAACAGCCCTCACAGGCAATTTTAACTGATGGATGTAAACGGACCTGGGAGGCTGGGCTTTAACGGGCAGAAGGACGTGAAAGGAGCTTCCTGGGAGGCGTTTTTCGTCGTACCCGGGGCTTTCAGCCCAGATTTTCCCGCCATGAGCCTCCACTATTCCTCTGGCAATGGTCAATCCGAGGCCAGGTCCCGCCCCCTTGAAATCAGTCTTACTGGTGCTATGGTGCTTGAAATCTTCAACTCTGTAGAACTTGTCAAAGATGCGCTCAAGCTTATCGGGAGGGATTCCTATGCCCGTATCTTTAACGGTTATGTGGACGAAATCCGTCTCGCCTCTGATAAGTTGCCCGGTAACGGTTATAGAGCCGCCGTCGGGGGTGTATTTTATAGCGTTGCTGAGGAGGTTGTAGAAAACCTGCCGCAAACGTTGGGGATCCCCTTCCACCAGCGGCAGTTCCTCTAACCCGGATAAAGAAAGGTTCAGACGCCTGTTCTGAAGGGCGGGCTGAAATTCAATCAAAAGGGACTGGAAGATTTGGGACATAGGCACTGGTTGAAGGCTAAGGGTCAAGACTTCAGCATCAATGTAGGAGACATCAATGAGGTCCCGAATTATGGATTCAAGCCTGGCTATCCCTTTGTTTAATCCCTGGAGGATGGATTGGAGACGGCTTTTATCGGGGAAATCTTCTGCCGCCAGCATCCCCACATAGCCCTGGACAAGGGTTAAGGGGGTGCGGAGCTCGTGAGCGGCAATTCGGATAAAATCGGATTTGGCCTTGTCTATGCGTTCCAGCTCTTCTTTAGCTCGCTGGAGTTCCTGGGTTCTCTCCCTCACTTTTTGCTCCAGACTCCTGTTGAGCCTCTTGATGAAGGCGAAACTTTCATCGGTAAAGGTGCTGGTCATTTTTAAAATCATGCGATCAAAGAGCTCCTCGGCCTTTTGGATGTACTCCAGCGCCTGAAGAGAAGGAAACTCCTTGGTTATTTCCTCCCAACAAGTTCTCTTCAATTCTGTAGCGATAACCAGGACTTCCCGGAGGTTATATTCTCGCTTGAGGCGGTCTTTGACCAGCTGTTCCAGGATAGCCTCAAGTGGGGAAACATCGCCCGTATCCAGGGCGGAAATAAAAGCATCATATAAAGCTTCCAGGTGACGCGCTCCCAGTTCTTTTGTTGGAAGAAGGGAATCAGTTCCGGGACTTGCCTTCCTAACAGCCCTTATCCATTTGACCATTACTAAATCCTTGCGGTCTCTAAGCCAGCAAGCCAGCTCCCTGGAAGCCATCTTCTTCCTCTTTCAATCGTAAAACCCACGCCAATCGTTCCAGCGAACTTTGATGATATCCATCAGCATCCGGAAAGAGTCCTTAAAGGGGTTTACCTTTGTGTTCTCACCGTAATACCACACCACAGGCACCTCTTTAACCTTATAGCCCCTCTTGTGGGCGAGGAGGAGGATTTCCACATCAAAGGCTGTGACAGCCCCACCCTTTATTTCCACCGCATCATCCCCGTAAAGCCTCACACGTCGGAAGAGGTCATGGCCTGCTTCGCGGCGGAAGCCTTTGAACCCGCATTGAGTATCCTGATAATGGCCCACCACGAGGAGCCTGACCAGTAAGTTGAAAATTCTGCCCATAAGGTGGCGATGCCATGGTTCTCCGTAACGGCGAGCCCCAAGGCCCTCCCTTGAGCCTATGGCCACATCGTAACCTTCTTGCAGAGGGTTAAGTAACTTGGGCAGTTCTTCTATTGGGGTGGCCAGGTCAGCATCTGAAAAAACAATAAACCGGCCGCGGGAAGCTAAGACACCGCTCCTCACAGCATAACCTTTGCCCCGATGAGTGTTACGAATAAGATGTAAATTAGGGGTACGGCGCTGGAAGCTCTCTACCACCGAAGCAGTTCCGTCCTCGCTCCCGTCATCTACGACGATAATTTCCCAGGAATAATCTTGTTTTCCAAAATAATCCAGCACCCTTTCCAAGGTGCGGGGAAGTCTTTTTTCTTCGTTATAAGCTGGAATCACAAAGCTCAGGAAAATTTCCTCGGCCGTGGCTGCCCTCCTCACTGAGTTTTCCCCTTTATGCTTTATACTCCTTGAAGCCAATTTTGTCAATTTAACGCCGTTCTTGCGCCGGGAGGTTAGATTAACCCTGAGGCTGTTGAAAGCCTTATTCTTTCTCTGTGGGTCTTTAAGCAAATCCATCGTCTTTCCTGGCGTAAGTTAAAAGCAATAGCCAGGCAGTTGATACTAAAGGTGCCTGACTTCTCTACCCTGCATTATCGGATAAAATTCAATGCTTGGCTTGCTCAGCAAATCCTTGCCGGTGAATCTTTGGAGATTCCCTTTCCCTGTCTGATGGCGCCGAGGTAGTAATATTGATTGAGGCATCCCTTGGACCACCCTATTCGGATGAGCGGGTTTTATTCTTGAAATGGCTGAAGAAAAGGGAGATATGGGGCGAATTGGTGCATAGTTCAGGTTGGCAGGCAGTAGTGGCAGTTCATGAGAATTTCTAAAGCTGTGGGCTCAAGATTTATCGGCAGCGCTTTCTGGTGGAATCATGGATAGGTTCTAAATATGGCTTTAAGAGCTGTATGGGGGCGCTTAGTAGTGTGAAATCTGGGCATTCTCTTTTGGTGATTCCAGACCAACTAATCCCCCCTTTAGAACAGCCTCGTTAATTCTTGACATTTGTAGATGTTTATGTTACCTTAAGGGCCATGAAGTTATCTCTGCGGGCTAAGAAAACGGGGATTAGTTTTGCCCAATGCCCGACAATCGCCCATCGGGACGATATTGGTTCTTGAGGATGAAAACGCGCAGAAGAAACCATGAAGGGTGGCAAGCGTGTCCTTTTGTGGAGATAGTCCAGAAGGAAGGAAAATGGTATGTGAAGCTGAGCTTTAAGAAGGTGGTGGAACTCCGAGAGGAGCTGCCAAAAGGTATAGACATAGGCTATAGGAAGCTCATAGCTACTTCAGATGGAAAACACATAAAGGAGTTTGTAGAGAAGGAGATAGACAAGAAAAGGCAAGGGTCTAAGAACTTCAGGCAAAAGAAGCACGATCTGAAAAGGGTCGTGGATGGGGCGTTCAGTAATGGGGATGTTTTCAGGTGCCTGCAATGTGGATACGCGGAAGATGTGGACATTATAGGTGCGAGGAACATCCTCAAGCGGTTTATAGAGAAGCCTATAGTCCCTTTATACCTGTGAAACCTGTTCCCATAGCAATGTGAATAAATGTCTATGGGAATGGGAACTACAACTGCAGGCAAAGGAGCCATTAAAGGGTTCAGTTCTGAGGTTATGTGAGCCGAAGGGGAGAATTGACGCCGTACCCACGGATGACGGAAGAATTGCCCGATAAAGGGCAGGCTCCCATACAATGGCTTGAGATTCGCCGGCAAAGGGCTCAATTTGTTAACATATTCCAAATGGTCATAGGCTGAAGGAGGAAACATGAAGGAAGGTCAAATCCCGTTGACTTCTGAGCAAAGAGAAATCTTGCTGGCTTACCAGCGAGATGAGTTGACCGAACACCACATTTATACCCGGCTGGCACGGACAATTCGCTCGCCGGAGAATCAGGCGATTTTGGAGCGCATTGCCGCAGACGAGCTGCGCCATTCCCGCCAGTGGCAATCGTTCACCGGACAGGAAGTCCATCCCGATTGGCTCAAGGTCTGGTTCTACACGCTGGTCGGCCGTATCCTGGGTTTTACCTTTGCTGTCAAGCTAATGGAGCGAGGGGAAGAAGGAGCGCAGGAAAACTATTCTCGTATAGAAGACGTCATTCCCGACGCCGCAGCCATTGCTCAGGAGGAGAAAGCACACGAAGAAGCTTTGCTGGGGATGCTGGATGAGGAACGGCTCCGTTATACTGGCTCTATTATCCTGGGCCTGAACGATGCGCTGGTGGAGCTGACGGGCGCACTGGCGGGGCTGACTTTTGCGCTCCAGAATACCAGTCTGGTAGCAATGACAGGTGCTATTACAGGCATAGCCGCTGCCCTTTCCATGGGAGCTTCCGAGTATCTCTCAACAAAAGCAGAAGGGGGTGGACGGAACCCATTGCGGGCGTCTTTATATACCGGTGTTGCCTATATTTTTACTGTACTGGCTCTCATCATGCCATATCTGGTGATGAAAAATCCGTATCTCTGTCTGGCAACCGCACTGGTGATAGCTGTGCTCATTATCGCCTTTTTCAATTACTACATTTCTGTGGCCCGTGATCTTCCGTTCCGGCGGCGGTTCCTTGAGATGGCCGGATTGAGCTTGGCTGTGGCAGCGATTAGTTTTGGCATTGGAATACTGATGCGAGCGGTGTTTGGAGTTGAGATATAAATCGCAGGTAGTAAACGGCTGGATCAAGGGGAGACCGCTTTAGAGGTTTATGGGGCACATCCCCCAGACCTCCTGCCGTGGGGCAAGCCCCCTGGACCCCCCAATTTTCCCCGCCCTCGTGGGCCTAGGGTTTGACACGGTTCTAGGTCCCACTCGTGGGCAGGATGCAAGGGGTGGTTGATCGCTCCCTTTTTGAGGTTTTTGGGGGCACATCCCCCAGACCCCCTGCCATGGGGCAAGCCCCCTGGACCCCCCCAATTTTCCCCACCCTCGTGGGCCCAGGGTTTGCCACGGTTCTGGGTCCCACTCGTGGGCGGGGTGCAAAGGGTGGTTGATTGCTCCCTTTTTGAGGTTTTTGGGGGCACATCCCCCAGACCCCCT
>JANXAG010000021.1 GCA_025062375.1 Anaerolineae bacterium
CCGCAAGCCCACGGTAAATCCCCAAAGCTTCCTCCGTAGCCTTCAACGCCTCCTCCAAACGACCAAGACCGGAAAGCACTTTGCCCAGATTGTTGAGACTTCCGGCCAGGTATGGCAGAAAAGCCTGGGGATTGACTTCCGCAAGCCCACGGTAAATCCCCAAAGCTTCCTCCGTAGCTTTCAGCGCCTCCTCCAAACGACCAAGGGAGGAAAGAGCCAGGCCCAGCATACCAAGCGCTGTTGCGCGTTCGGCATCTTCCGCCGCCAGCTCCACCCATGTCCGATATACCCGTTCCTCAAAAGCTCGCAGGGCCAGGGTTCTATCAGGAGGAGGCAAAACTTTGTCCAGCGACCGCAGCAAGCCCCGAAGCAGCTCCCTGGGTAGACGCGCAGCCTCGCCCAGGACTGCTTCCAGGTTGACCTGCTGGACCTCCAGACGGCGGGCTGTCTCCGGAGTGTTGGGTTGAAGATTCTCAACCCACTTCGTCCACTCCGGCAAAAGCGAAGTCAGATGTGCAAAGCGTTTGTCGTCGGTCAGAGGCCAGTGGAGGCGAGCATACTCCGCCACGGTGGCGTGCCAGCGCCAGGATTGGAACACAGGATCAAAGTCGGCCAGAGCGGCTTCCAGCAGGGCAGATATAGCCTCTTCTCCGGCCGCCGCCCGGAGAAGGCTCTCCGGGGCTACACCACCAGGAAAAAGGAGCAACGTCTGCCAGGCTTTCAACTGCCCCCTCTCTTCCAGAAGGCTGGCACTCCATTCATACACCTTTTCCAGCTGTTTCTGGAAATCGCCCCTGCGCTCCCTTATTTCCTGCAGGAATGCCTCCAGGTCTCGCCGCCGGGCCTGGGCCACAAGAAGGTTCACCAGATGGGGATGGCCGTCGGTAGCCAGGGCAATTTCTTTAGCCTGCTCCTCCCCGATAGGGACTTTTCGCTCCCATGCCAGCCGCAGGGCATAAAAGGCCGCCGCCTCAATGCCGATGCCTTCGTGGATGGATATGGGCCAGGCGCAGGGAAGTTCTTCCAGAGACCGCTGTGGTGATCGGGCCATGACGAGCGCCGCACTTCTTCCACCCAAGCGCTCCAGAAACTGCCGCAAGCGTTTCAGTTCCTGCGGAGGAAGGGTATCCACATTGTCCAGAATCAGGAGGGTGGGCTGCCGGTCGGTGTAAAGGGTCAAAGCCTCGGTAACCCTGCCTGGCTCCGGGCGCAGACCAAGGGCCTCAGCCAGGCTGTAGAAGAAGTCATCGGCGGTATTTGGCCAGGTATTTTCCGGATAGGAGCCTTTGGCGAAGGCGACGCCACCGGAAAAGCGCCAGGCATTGCGGTGGGCCGCCTCCAGCGCCAGAGATGTCTTGCCTATGGTCGCTGGACCCGAGATGACCACCACCCGGGGTGGGTGGGCCAGCGCGGCGGCAATCCCCACCAGCTGAGAACCCCGGCCGAAGAAAAGTCCCGGACGGGGAGGAAGATTTCCGGGCGGACGGCCATCGTCTATACAGGGCTCGCCCCCGGTGAAACACTCAAAGCGGAGGTCTGCGTCGCCCAGCAGCACCACCTCGTGGGTGGTGATGGCGCGCTGAGCACGAGCAACGGCTTCTTTAAGCGGGAACCCGTCGGTGAGCTCGGCGTAAAGATAAGCAGCGAAGTGGACTGCCTCAAAGTCATAGACACGCCGGGTGTGGCCCACCACAGCGCGGGCTTTACCACTATTCACCAGCGCCTGAGCTACAGAGCGAACGTCGGCCGCCGATTCGCAGCCGTTGAGGACGACCAGATTCAATGGGCCGGGTAGGTCCTTCAGGGCTTCCAGGATTTTGTCGGTAGTGGCGTAGTCTATCTGTCCCAGTTCGTCCTCCAGCAAAAGGCCTTCGGACCAGGCATGGCCGCTGAAGTGGAGGATATCGGGGAAAAGGCCCTGGGCTCTGGCACGGGGAGATAGGGCGCGGCGCAGGGAATCCAGCGTGGGTGGGACAAGGCGGGTGAGAAAGATGGGAGCACGGCTTTCCTCAACCTTCTGGCTCAGTTTTTGCCATTCCCACTGCAGGTCCATAGGCGGTGGGAAGCAATACGGCCGGCGGGGGTCGTAAACCGGCGCGGCCAAGAGGGCCAGGATGCGAAGCATGCGGGCAGGGTCGCAACCCCCCTGCCGGTTGTTGGCCTGGAACATCGCCTGCCCGGGCTGGACTATCCCCTGGGAGCCATCGGTGTGGCCACCCATCATGTTGGCAGAAAAGCGGACGCTCATTTAAAGTCCCCTCAGAGCGAATCCTGCTTAAATTATACCATCTGTATTGGTGAAACAGCAATTTTCCTGGGCCATATCTAAAAGTTCCCCCAAAAACTTTGGGGAGCTTTCTCGCGAATTCGGGCGGGAGGTGCGGAGGATTGCCTTAAATTGGTGGTTAAGGTATAATTTCCAAAAGCCGCGAGGGGAGGGTTTATGGAACTGAGCAGAATCATCAAATACGCGCGAGGCGAAGAGGAAGTTGACCTGCTTTTGAAAAACGTTCGCCTCGTCAATGTCCTCTCAGGAGAAATTTATCTCACTAATGTAGCGGTAGCTCGGACCAAAATCGTGGGCTTTGGGGAATACAGAGCGAAGGAAGTCCTGGACCTGGATGGCTACTATCTCTGCCCTGGCTTTATTGACGGCCACGTCCACATTGAAAGCTCCATGCTTACTATACCCGAATTCGCAAAGGTCGTGGTCCCCCACGGAACAACAACAGTGATTATAGACCCCCATGAGATCGCCAATGTCCTGGGCCTTGATGGGATAAGATATATGCTGGAATCCAGCAAATATAACCCTCTGAGCGTGTATGTAATGCTTCCATCCTGTGTGCCGGCTACGGATATGGAAACTTCGGGCTCCCAGCTGGCCTCATACGATATAGCCCCTCTCTTCAGCAACCCATGGGTCCTGGGATTAGCCGAAATGATGAACTATCCAGGCGTTATCTTCGGCGATGGGGAGGTCCTGGCTAAAATTGCCTCAGCCCGAGGCCACCCCATTGATGGTCATGCCCCCGGTCTAACGGGAAAGGATCTGGCAGCCTACATAGCCGCCGGGATAGGCTCAGATCACGAGTGCACTACCCTTGAAGAGGCCAGGGAAAAGCTCCGCCTCGGAATGTATGTGATGATCAGGGAAGGGTCCACGGCTAAAAACTTAAGGGACCTTCTGCCCCTGGTCACTCCGACCAACGCCCGCCGGATGATGTTCGTGACCGATGACCGGCATCCTGGGGACCTCATAAGGGAAGGGCACATTGACCACATAATAAGATTGGCCATAGACCAGGGCGTTGACCCCATTCTGGCTATCCAGATGGCAACATTGAACCCTGCGGAGTACTTCGGGCTTAAAGATCTTGGGGTTATTGCCGTGGGCCGCCAGGCCGATATGGTTCTTTTTGATAACTTCAAGGAATTCCGTATCCTCAAAGTTTGGCGGGCTGGAACTCTGGTGGCCGAGGATGGCAAAATAATCCCGTGGGAAAGGCCCCAGCGCTCAATCCCCCTTCGGAGCTCCATGAACATAAAGTGGGAAGGAGTTGATTTCAAAATCCCGGCCCAGTCTTCCAGGGTCAAAGTGATTGAGATAATCCCGGGCCAAATTGTAACCCGCAAGCTCATCACCGAAGCCAAAGTCGTAGATGGCTACGTGGTTTCGGACGTAGAAAGGGACATCCTAAAAATAGCGGTGATTGAGCGCCATACCGCTTCAGGAAACATGGGCAAAGGATTGGTTAAAGGGTTCGGCCTCAAGAAAGGAGCAATAGCTTCCTCCGTAGCCCATGACTCCCACAATATCGTGGTGGTAGGGGTAAGCGATGAAGAAATGATGAGAGCTGTGAGGGAAATTGAAGCCATGAAAGGAGGGCTCGTAGCGGTGGCTGATGAGCAGGTTCTGGCGCGGCTTCCTCTACCAATAGCCGGCCTTATGAGCGAAAAATCGGCTTATGAAGTAGAAGCTGAACTGGAAGAGCTAACGGAAGCCACCAAAGCCCTCGGTTGCATCCTGGAAGAACCTTTCATGGCGCTCAGTTTCCTCGCGCTCCCGGTGATCCCCGAACTCAAGCTTACCGACAAAGGGCTGGTGGATGTAACCGAATTCCGATTCGTAAGCCTTTTTGAGTGAAAGGTAAAATGCGCAAAATCCTCCTGGCCTCCTCTTCTCCACGCCGGCGCGAGCTTGTGGCAAAGCTCGCCCTTCCTTACGAGGTTGTCTCAAAACCAGTGGAAGAAAGCTCGCTGGAAGGCGAAAGTCCCCAGGAGATGGTTAAACGGTTAGCCCTGGCCAAAGCGAGGGCTGTTTGCGACTTTAACTCCAGCCATGTAATCCTGGCAGCCGACACCATTGTATTTCTTGAAGGGAATATCCTGGGCAAGCCCCAGGATGAAAAGCACGCCCGAGAGATGCTTCTGGCCCTTAAGGGACGCAGCCACCTGGTCTTCACCGGGGTGGCTGTGCTTGTCCCCCCATCCCTGGAATTAGTTGGGGTAGAGTGCACCCTTGTCCTCATGAGGGATTATTCCCTTGAAGAAATTGAAGCTTACGTCGGTTCGGGCAGGGCTCTGGATAAAGCCGGCGCTTACGGAGTGCAGGAAGAAGATTTCCGACCGGTAGCTGAAGTCCGGGGCTGTTACACCAATGTGATGGGTTTACCCCTCTGCCTTACAGCGGAACTTCTGGGGAAAGCAGGCTTTAGATTCAAAGAGTCTCCCCTTCAAATTTGTGAGAGCGCAACCCCCGAAGAATTCAGGGGTTCCCACGCCCTGCGGCTTTCTCCAGGATGCTGAGAGCACTGAGAGCGGTAGTTTCCCAGGAAAATTCCCTGGCCCTCCTCAGCCCCTTCTCTCTCAGAGCCTGAGAAAGCTCGGGTTCTCTGAGAATTCTCTCCATGCTCGCAGCCCACTCTTCAGGATCGCGAGGGTCAAGAAGCAAAGCCCCGCCATCCAGAACCTCCGGAAGCGACGAGGAAGAAGAGGCCAGGACCGGACACCCACAGGCCATCGCCTCAAGGGGAGGAAAGCCGAAGCCTTCGTACAGGGATGGAAAGACGAAAGCTTCGGCCAGGGAATAAAGGGCAGGTTTGTGCTCCTCGGCTATCCAGCCAGTAAAGAGGACACTGCCCTTAAGTCCCTTTTCCAGAACCATCTTCAAAGGATTAATGAGAACCGGGCTTTCCCGAGAGGGGACTTTTCCTGCTATTACCAGAGCTGGCACTTCGCCTGGGCATCTTTCCCTGAACAGGCAATAAGCTTCCAAGAGGAGGCCCAGGTTCTTGCGGCGGTCAAAACCCCCAAGATAAAGGAAAAAGGGGCCCCTTATCCCATACCCTCTCACGACCTCTTCTGCTCCGGCTCTGTCCTCCACCGGCCTGAACTCTTCCCCTATTCCAGGATAAACTACTTCCACCTTTTCCGGGCTTATCTTAAAGCATCTTAGGACATCGCCCCTGGTGGAAGCTGAGTCAGCCAGGATAAAGCGAGCTTTCGGGACGGCCTTTTTCACAAGGGCATTGTAGAGCTTCACCGCTGGGGAATAAGAGTACTCGGGGAAAAGAAAAGGGATGAGGTCGTGAACGGTGACAACCAGGGGCCGGGGGGAAAAGAGCGGAGGGCCCATGTATGGCACAAAAGCCACGTCAACCTGCTCCTTGAGGCAGTAGCGGGGAAAGAGCACGCTTTCAAACCAAACCTTATAAAGGTTGAGCAGGCCTTTGCTCTCCGGTAAATGCCGGGCCTCAGGAATTAAAACCCTGACCTCGGCTCTGGAGGCCAGAACTTCCAGGAGTTTCCTGGAATACTGCCCGGATCCTGTCTCCAGCCTTTTCAGGAACCAGCCGTTAAATCCTATTTTTACCATCATCACCATTTTAGCCCTCAAAATTGCTTTTGGCAAAAAGGACCTATTAGCTTATAATTTTGGCAACGATACCGGAAGGAGAAGGCGATGGAAGAAGAGTTTGTCAAAGAGCAGAAGCTTTTGGACTATCTTTCTGGGCTTGGAAGCGTTGTGGTGGCTCTCTCCGGAGGAGTGGATAGCTCCTTTCTCCTGTGGGCTGCTCTGAAAGCTCTGGGGCCGGAAAAAGTTCTGGCAGTTACGCTCATCTCGCCAGTGGTCCCCGCTCGGGAGCGCCGGGCAGTTGCCCAGTTGGCAGAAGAACTGGGAGCACGCCATCTTTTCCTCCCCACAGACCAGATAAATGACCCTCAATTCTTAGCCAATCCTCCAGAACGCTGTTACTTCTGCAAGAAGGAGAATTTCTCCAGGCTTATAGACCTGGCCCGAGAGGAAGGTTTCCAGTGCGTAGTGGAAGGCTCCAATACCGATGATGATCGCGATTTTCGGCCGGGCGCTAAAGCCGTAAAGGAGCTTGGAGTCCTCAGCCCCTTGAAAGAGGTAGGCCTCTCCAAAGAAGAGATACGCCGCCTCTCCCGCCTGGCAGGGCTCCCCACATGGGACAAGCCCCCTGAGAGCTGCCTGGCAACCCGCTTTCCCAGAGGGACGCCCATAACCCTAAGAGAGCTTGCCATGGTGGAAAAAGCGGAAGATTTCCTGATTTCCTTGGGGCTTAAGATGGTCAGAGTTCGCCACCATTACCCGATCGCCCGCATAGAGGTGGGGAAGGAGGAGATGGGTAAAGTGGTGGAAAGGGCAGAGGAGATCGCTTCAGCTCTGAAGGCTATCGGATATACCTATGTGGTCCTGGACCTGGAAGGTTACAGACCCGGAGGAGCTTGATGGACAGGGAAAAACTTCGCCGGTTGCTGGAAGAGGTCAGGGAAGGCCAGAAGAGTGTGGAGGAAGCTCTTGAGGCCCTGCGAGGTTTCCCTTTTGAGGATCTGGAATTTGCCCGCCTGGATACCCATCGGGCGCTGAGGAAAGGGTTCCCCGAAGTTATCTTTTGCCCGGGCAAGACCCCCGCACAGGTGGTGGAACTTATGAGGCGCCTTTACGAAAAAAGCGGGCGAGTTATGGCCACGAGGGCTTTCCCGGAAGTGGTGGAAGCAGTTACCAGCGCTTTCCCCGAAGCCAGATACTTCCCGGAGGCCAGGATAGTATTCCTCGGGCAACCGGCCCCCAAAACGGGCCGGGGAACGGTGCTGGTCATAACAGCAGGCACGGCCGATATCCCGGTAGCCGAAGAAGCAGCGGTAACAGCAGAACTTTTGGGCAGCTCCGTTGAACGCCTCTACGACGTGGGGGTAGCCGGTTTGCACCGGTTGATAGCTTACCAGGACAAGCTCTTTTCGGCCAATGTTATTGTGGTGGTGGCGGGGATGGAGGGAGCACTCCCCAGCGTAGTGGGAGGACTGGTAGCTCGCCCCGTTGTGGCAGTTCCCACCAGTGTGGGATACGGAGCCCACTGGGGCGGGCTTGCTTCGCTTCTAACCATGCTCAACACCTGCGCTCCGGGCGTGGTGGTGGTCAACATAGATAACGGCTTCGGGGCTGGATACGTTGCCCACCTTATAAACCAGTGAGGACTGAGCATGAGAATAGCCTACTTTGAAGCCTTCGCCGGAGCCAGCGGGAACATGATCTTGGGAGCCCTCATAGATGCAGGTCTGGAGCTGGAAAGCCTCATAGAGGGCTTGAAAACCCTGCCGATCGGCGGTTATTCTATTACCGCTTCCCGGGTTAAAAAGCGAGGGATTGCCGGGACATTCGTAGAAGTGAAGGTAACAGAACCTCAGGAGGAAAGGGGCCTGCCAGAGATTGAAGAAATAATCATGAGAAGCTCGCTCCCGGAAAAGGTCAAAGCCTTGAGCCTGAGGGTTTTCCGCCGCCTGGCCGAAGCCGAAGCCAGAGTTCACGACATCCCGGTGGAGAAAGTTCACTTCCACGAAGTAGGAGCAGTAGATGCCATCGTGGACGTAGTGGGCAGCATCCTCGGGCTTGAACTCCTCGGGGTAGAAGAAGTTTATGTCTCGCCTCTCCACCTTGGCTACGGGATGGTGAAAGGCGCCCATGGCCCCTTGCCAGTCCCCGCCCCGGCCACCATGGAACTCGTAAGAGGTGTCCCTGTATACGGCTGGGATGTGGAAGCCGAACTTCTCACCCCTACCGGGGCAGCCATATTGACAACCCTGGCCCGTTCTTTCGGCAGCCCCCCTCCATTTAAAGTGGAAAAGGTAGGGTATGGAGCAGGGCTGTGGGACCTGCCCTTTCCTAACCTCCTGCGCCTCTGCATCGGGGTCAGAGAAGAAGAAATAGCCGGCTACGAAGAAGATTACGTGACAGTCCTTGAAGCCAACATTGACGATATGAACCCTCAGTGGTTTGAAAACCTCCTGGAAAAACTTATGGAAGCGGGTGCCCTTGATGTCTATCTAACCCCACTCCAGATGAAGAAAGGAAGGCCAGGGGTAAAGCTCGGGGTGTTGCTTAAGGATGAAAAGCTCGCACCAGTATTGGACACAATTTTTGCTGAAAGCACCACCATAGGGGTAAGAGCTTACAGGGCAAAGCGGTGGAAACTTGAGAGAGAAGAAGTGCCAGTTCTCACCCCCTTTGGGGAAATCAGGGTGAAAGTCGCCAGAAAAGGAGGGCAAATCCTTAATCTGGCCCCCGAATACGAGGATTGTCGGAAAGTGGCAAAGGAAATGGGCCTGCCGGTCAAAGAAATCTACCAGATCGCTCTGGAAGAGGCTCGCAGGAAACTAAAGGGAGAGTTGAGTGCGGGAATTCAGAGTGCTCCAGTACCATCACGGAGGGTTTGAGAGGGTCCCGAAGCCTCTGCCCGAAGAATCCCTCTTGGTCTTGAGGGTCAATGGTCAGGATTGGGTCAGCCTCTACTGCACTCCCCAGCACCTTAGAGAGCTGGCTTTAGGTTTTCTGTACCTGGAAGGGGTTATAAAAGGGCTGGAAGATGTGGTCGTGGTTCGGGTCTGTGAGAATTCCGGGGTTGTGGAAGTAGTCCTTTACCACGATATAACCCTGCCCTCCCGAAAGGTTATAACCTCTGGGTGCGGGCAAGGGGTTACTCACCTGACGGGGGAAACGGACCTTCACCTTGAAGGAGGCCCTTGTCTTGCTCCGGAAAAGATTTTCTCCCTCTTGAATGAGCTATATCGCTCTTCCGTTTCCTACCGCGAAGCCGGAGGGATTCACTCCTCGGCCATAAGCGATGGGGAAAGAATCCTCTGGGTAGCGGAAGATATCGGGCGGCACAATACGCTGGATAAAATCAAAGGGCATTGCCTCCTTGAGGGGATTGAGACAGAAGGCAAGGTAATTTTAACCACCGGGCGAATTTCCGCCGAAATGCTGCTGAAAGCCGCCAAGATGGGGGTCACCTTCCTCGTTTCCCGCACTTCCCCTACAGCTCGGGCTGTGGAGCTGGCGGAGAAATGGGGCATCACTCTGGTTGGGTACGCCAGAGGGGACAGCTTCAGAGTTTACTCTCACCCCGAGCGTCTTGAGGTTTAAATCCTTTCTGTAAAAATTCAGAAAGAAGTAGTAGAGATCGCGGGCCCTGGTCCGGGGGCTGACTTTGAGGGGAATGTGGTCAGGATAAATGATGAAGGCCCTGGTCTGAGCCCCACCTGGCCCCCCATGGGTGGCTATCTGATCCTCAAAAGTTACTATGACGCTTTTTTTCTTCATAGCTCCCACCACCACCAAATCCCCAGCGTGCGGGAAGGACACCAGACGGGCCATCTCCATGGCTACTTCCTCAGGTTTTCCATAAGAGGCCAGGAAGGAAAGCTCACCGTAAACTTTGCCTTCTCTCCACACAATTGATCCCCTTGGAGAGAGAAAGTGAATTTCCTCCCCTTCCCTCAGGGCAATAAAGCCCACCCCTGGATGCCCCAGCAATTTTTCCAGTAGCCCCGGATACAAGGTGGTGAGCTGGCTGAGGGAAAGGGGCCTTCGGTGTGAGGTAAAGTAAATGTGCGCCAGGGGACCTGAACAGGATACCACCACCGTGCCTTCGGGAAGCTTCTCCTCTTCCTCCCAAAAAGGCCATGGTCTCACAGACCGCAGTATGCTCAGAAACTTGCGCCATGGGCCTCTGTATTCCACCCTTTCCGGACCGTAAAATTCCTTAAGGGCTGCCTCCTTCACCAGTTCTCTGACAAAATCCCCGAAGCTCTGCCCGAAAGCTTCCCGGAAAGGTATAGATGGAGTCAGGCCGTGGTCGGATAATATAAAAATATCGTATCGGTTAAAGGGCTCCCGGGAACACATCTTGAAGATTTGCCTTATCTGAGAATCAATCCCCTTAAGCACCCGTAATGCCTCCTCGGAAGCAGGCCCTGTCTGGTGAGCCACTTCATCGTAACCGTAGTAATTGGTATAAATGGCAGGCAGATTGCGGTAAATATCCATCAAACAGGCGTAGGTTTGCATTTCCCGAAAAAGCACGTTCACCACTATGTTAAAGAAAGGCTTCTTGGTCCAGGGCAAGGGGGAGGGAAAAAAAGTGCGGAAGGTCTTTTTGACCCACCACCGGGCATATTCCCACACAGATAGGGCAAAGATCCGCAGGAACCTGATGGGGTTGAGGAGGAACAATAAAGCCCAGGCAGCGCCTCTCAAACTCTGCAGGAAATGGGAAGAGTTCATGGCTCCGAGGGTGAACATGGCAGTGGTAGCTCCTCCATCCAGCATTGAAAAGTAAGCGGCTCCTCCCTTGAGGAGGGCAATCCTGCCTCTGGCGATTCGCTCCTGAACGATGTGCATTGATTGAGGATTTTTGCCTTCTATTGTGATTTCCTTGTCCTTTTCATACCAGCGAAACCCGCAAATATCAAAGTTTTCCCCGTAAAAAAGGCCGGCCTGGAAAGAAGGGGTAGCACTGGGAAGACCGCAATCCCAAAGAGCGAGCCTGTAATTTCCGCTTTCCAGAAGTTTGCGCACAAAAGGCATATACCCGCGCTGAAGGGCCTTGAGCAGGTAATCGTAAGCCAGGGCATCAATGTGGATTATGATAAAATTGCGCTCCGTCTCTTTCCAGGCCCTCTTCAGGCCTGCTCTCTTGAGTATGGGACGATATTTTACTTCCGCAAGAGCTTTATGCACTTTCATTTCTGTTTACCTCTACCGGGATTGCGCCTCAGAGGGTATTTTATTGGGATAGCTTTAACAGGTCAACCCCCCACGAGGTTATTCAGGACTTATCAGGCGAACCCTCAGAAAACGACAGAAGCCCACTCCCTCCTCCGGTGCTTCCCCTCTAAGGGCACCTGATGACGAACTCCTCGCACAGAAATCGGTTGTTTTTGCACTTCCTCTGGGGAAGTGCTATCATTTTCTTTGTTTCAATTTTCTTCTAAGGAGGTAGGAAAAGTTGCTAACGTGGCTTTACATCCTTGTAGCATTGGCTCTGGCCCTCTTCGGATTCAATCAGCTGGTTATTCTGGCCCTTTACTTCCGACACTTCAGACGTAAGCTGGCCCCACCTCCACCCTTAAAAGGAGAATGGCCTTCAGTAACCGTCCAGCTGCCGATATACAACGAAGCCAGCGTGGTGGATAGAGCCATAGAAGCCCTGGCTCGCCTGGATTATCCCCGGGAAAAATTAGAAATCCAGGTCCTGGACGATTCCGATGACGAGACCACAAAGATTGCTCTGAAAAAGGTGAGGGAATGGAAATCCCGAGGCCTCAACATAGCCCTGATCCACAGAGATGGGAGGAATGGATTCAAAGCAGGGGCTCTGGCCGAAGGGCTGGAAAGGGCCGCTGGAGAATTCATCGCCATATTTGACGCCGACTTTGTCCCTCCACCGGATTTCCTCCGCCGAACAATACCCTATTTCCTCCAGAACCCCCGCCTGGGAATGCTCCAAACCCGATGGGGACATCTCAACCGGGAATATTCGCCTCTCACCAGGGCACAGGCCCTGGCCTTGGATGGTCACTTTCTGGTGGAACAGGTTGCTCGCCAGAGGGCGGGCCTTTTCATGGGATTCAATGGTTCAGCCGGGGTATGGCGCAAAAGTTGCATAGAAGACGCCGGAGGATGGCAAAGCGATACCTTAACCGAAGACCTGGACTTGAGCTACAGGGCTCAGCTCAAAGGGTGGGAATGTCTTTTCCTACCAGAGGTTGTAGTCCCCGCTGAAATCCCACCTCAGTTGAATGCCTTTAAAGCTCAACAGAGAAGGTGGGCAAAGGGGTCAATTCAGTGCCTTTTGAAGCTTTCCCCCGCTGTGCTCAACTCCTCGCGACCCGCTTTCCACAAGTTTGAAGCCTTACTGCACCTCGGAAGCTACCTGGTTCACCCCCTCATGCTTCTCTCTCTTATCCTTATCCTGCCCCTTATCCTTCAGGATATAAAAGTCCATTTTCCCCTGACCTACGTGATGATCGCGAGTTTTGGACCGCCCCTGGTCTACTTCGTAGCTGCGCTCAGAAACCCGGAAAAGGGACCAAAAGAGATGATCTTTTTCCCCTTATTAGCCCTTGTGGGGATAGGAATTGCCCTCAACAACACCATTGCCATAGTTGAAGCATTGCTTAGGAGGAAAGGGAGGTTTGAGAGAACCCCCAAATTCCGCCTCTACCGCAGAGAAGGGGAATGGGAAAGCAGCCCATATGCCATAAAAACAGAAAAAGTGGCCTTCGGAGAAATCCTTCTGGCCCTTTACGCCCTATTAACCTTAGCAGTAGCCTGGATCAAAGGATTCTACTGGGCCGCTCCCTTTTTCCTTCTCTATGCCGGCGGATTCGGCTACGTGGGGATAGGAAGCCTCTGGCATTCTTTACGCCCGGCTTTCCACCAACGGAACAGAGGAAAAATCTGGAAAGTTCGCCTCAGAAATGGCCGTGGACTGGCTTAAGAAGCCAGAAAAGAATCAATGACCCTGCGCAGCGCTTCTTTATCCCAGCCCACATAATACCTTTTGCCCTGGATTATAAAGCTCGGGTAACGGCTAACCCGATGACGGAGACATCTCCACAGGCCCTGAAGGGACCTGGGATCTATGAGGATTATGTAAACTTTATCCCCATAAGACCTGGAAAGTTCCAGGACCCAATCCACTAACCGCCGGAAATCCTCTTTCCATTCGGGTGGATAGTCTGAACTTTCGGTTTTAAGCCCTGCTTCCTGCATAAGGACCTGGCAAGAGACACAGAGTCCGTAACTTTCCAGTATAGGCGCTATAACCTCTATCCTCAACGGTTCCATAGGCTTCCCTCTTTAGAAAAGGTGCCGGGCACCCTAGAAGAGCACCCGGCACCACGGACCGCAGGCCTTAACGGTTTTTATTCGGAAGCCTTGACGACTTCTGGCTTAACCCTCCTTACAGCCTGCAGGGCCTCCCAGCCCAGGTAGAGACCAGCTACTGCCAAGATTACAGCGCAGACTCCTATGGTTATCTGGGCTACCTGAGCATCCCAGGTCTTAGCAGCAGGCAGCATTATGCCAAAAGCCCTGTAGGCTGAGTAGATGAGGGACGCGACGGTAGTTACATACATGAATACGAAAGGCCAGAAAGTCCACTGGTAATTCTTGCCCTTGAGCCTGAGCCACATGGTGACGAGGAGGAGAGCCAGGGCGGCCATAAGCTGGTTAGCTCCTCCAAATATACCCCAGATCTGGATGAAGGGAGCAAACCAGATGAAGAAGATTGTGAAGAGCAAAGCGATAATGGTGCCTACGTGCGCGTTCTTCAGGATCGGGAAGCGGTCGCCGAGCAGCTCAGCGCTGGCCACCCTCATGAAACGGACTACCAGGTGCATAATGGTGAGAGCCATAACGCAGAGGAAGACCGAAGCGTAAGCTACACCGAAGCCTTTACCCAGAAGAGCATCAATGCCCCAGTAGTTCATGAAGTTGGAAAGACCCGTGGCAAATACCCTAGCAGGAGCGCCCCATCCGCCTGCATCCTGATAGCCCTTGAAGGTGCCAAAGCCCGCTGTGCCGACGAGGAAGGCCAGAACGGCGAAGGACATCTCCAGGAACATGGCCCCACCACCTACCGGGAGGGCATCCACCTCCTTCTCAAGCTGGCGGGCGGTGCCGGAGGAACCCACAAGGGAGTGCCAGCCCGAGATAGCGCCGCATGCTATAGTCACGAAGAGCATGGGCCAGAGCGGGAGTTTAGCGAGGCTTATAAAGCCGGTAAAGGCCGGGAAGTCTCCGAAACCAGGGCGCCCTATCAGCAAGCCGATGACTCCACCAACAAGGGCGAGTAATACCACCCAGAAGGAGACGTAGTTAATAGGCTGAGCCCAACGCCAGATGGGAAGCACGGAACCAAGATAGCAGAAGACAAGAACCATGAGGCTCCCAATAAATCCTGCCTGAGTCACCTGGAGGAAGAGGGTGGGAGAAACCGTCTTACCCTCCACAACCCTGTATCCGTAAATGAAGCTGAAGAAGTTCTTAACAGCGGGAAGGGTGCCAAGCCAGATGCCCACAAAAGCAATTATCACTGTTATTACTGTGGTCAGGATGATATCCTGCTTCCAGCGGTAAAGCATCTGGCCCATAAGCAAGCCAGCCAGAGATATGATTATCACGCCCATGGGGACAACAGGATTGGTTAGGAGGGTAAAACCTACCACGATTCCGAAGGCCCCCATGATCATCAGCAGGTAGAAGTAGATGTAAATCAAGAGGAGAACTCTGGCGGCAGGGGAAATAAGCCTGTAGCTCAGGGCTCCAAAGGTCTGCCCCTCTTCCCTAACCCCCACGATTATGCTGCTGTAGTCCTGGACCCAACCGATGAATGTAGTTCCAAGCAAAATCCACAGAATAGCAGGAAGCCATCCCCACTGGAGAGCGATAATGGGGCCAAGGATAGGGCCAAGGGCTGCTACGGATTTAAATTGATACCCGAAAAGCACATTACGGCTGGTAGGAATAAAGTCCACCCCATCCATATACATCTTAGCTGGAGTGGCTTTCTTCGGGTCAGGCTGAATAATCTTTCGGTCAATGGTGCGGGCATACCAGCCGTAACCAAGAAGGATAACCACAATGGCTATAAGGATTACTACAAGACTCATATTTACCCCCTCCTTCGGGAGCTATGTTTTCCTGACCCGCGGTCCTTCTATAAAATTAAACACTGCGACAACGCAGTTGTTACCATGATTGATTATATCCAAAAAGACCCAAAAGTCAAATTCAATGCACTTTACTTCCAGAACCACCTGTGGCCATACCTGCCAGGGATAGTGAACCCAACGGCACACCTTCGCCACATCGCGCTTAAATTTATTCACCTGAGGGCCCAAGCTACAAGGAAAAGAACCAGAAGCACGAAGGAGTAACGGCTTTTGCCCTTCTCCCCTAAAAGCCCCAGCCCCAGACACGCTAATCCTCCAGCTATAAGGAAATGCCCTTTAAACCAGAGCGCCAGGAAGAGGAATCCGAGGGGCCCAAAAACCAGCCACTCCCCCCACGAGGCCTTCTTGCTCTCCAACCCCCACGCCATAATCCCAAAGCTAACAGCACACAGAAAAGGCAGAAACCCTACAGGGTGGTCCGCTATAAATCCTGCAAGCCAGGGGATAGTTATATCATAGAAAGCCTTCCACGGGGCTGGATCCCTATCACGCCTAATAGATAAAACTCCAGCCACCCCTAAAACACTCGCTATGGAGAGTACGGGCCACAGTTTGGGATTCTGAAAAAAGGCCAGAGAAAGACCGAGCAAGGTAAACAGAAGAAAAGAGCCTGCAATTTTTCCCCGTTCGGGCCAGAAAAACTCCTCCCACCAGGCTATAATACGCCCCAATCCTTTCATAGCCTTCCAGGCAAGGGAACCAGGGACTGCATAGGGTATGGACAAAGGCCTTTCCCCCGCCGCAGAAAGTGAGGGGAAATTTCCCCGGAAAAGAGCTTCAAGAGAACGCCACCACCCAGGCATTACTCCCTCTACCAGAAAGGCCAGAAGGAGAAGCCGGGATAGAGAAAAAGGGCTACCCGAAGCCAGAAACCCAGCCACGAAAGCCCAAAGTGGCCTGACCCTGAAAAGAGGCCCTTCAAAGCTTATTGTGAGGTTCATCTTTTTTTCTGGAATATTTCAAAAGTTGTTGAAAGTTGGGTGAAAAAGGTTCCCCCGTTCCCCAGCGCCAGGTCATTAATAGTAACCCGAACTTCCAGGTTGTCCGTAACCAGGCTAATAATTCCGCCCTTCTCAGCCTGAAGCACTTCGCCGGAAATGGAAAAAGATTTCAAGCTGGCCCGCATCGCTTCATCAGCCCCGGGGATCGTTATGATTTTGGAAATAGTTCGGTTAAGGTTTTTGTCAAAGAGCCACACCTCAAAGGCTCCAATCCTGGGAGGATCACCCGAACCTACAAGCTCAGAACTCTCAATACCGCATTCCCCCAGGTAATCCCCCTGCGGGCTTTCAATGGGGAAAGATTCGGCGAAGCGTACATCACCATACGTATACTTGGATGAATAACGGGCTAAGAGGGGAAATTCCCTGTACTCACCTTCAACCACTTTTGGCTCCGGCGCAGATTTAGTCGAACGTCTGGAAGATTGTCTTGCCCATTGAGTTAACTTATCCTTATAGGCTCTGTAGATAACACCCAACGCTATGAGGAAAATTAATAGTGCCAGCGAACCCCAGAAGATTAAAGAGACCTTTAAGCCCCTCTTAGGAGGTTCAGGAACAGCTGGCGTTATCCCGGGCTCCGGGAGGTTTAAAGCGGATCTAATGGTTTCAAGGCGCGAGGCCAGAAGCTCGTTTCCGGGATTCTCTCGCTTAACCTCATCTATAAAAGCCGCCAGATCTTCGGGAGGCCATCCCCTGAAACGCTCCCTCAACAATTCAGGATTGGAAGAAAGGGCGTAAGAATCAGCCGCCATTAGAATGTATTGCTTCTTAAATTCTGGCCTGAGGTCCCAGGGGTCGGTATTAATCCATTGAACAGGCCACAGCCACCACCCTATTACCAGCCAGCCCAGAAGAAAACCCGCCAAAAAAGCCAGAGCAAATCCGAGGTGAGTTCTGGAAATTTTAGGCATTTTTACCTCCATTAACCCATCTTCCTTCGCCACTCATGCTTTATTTCCAGCTTTTCTAAATCAACCCCAAGAGCTAGAAATTCCTTGAGAAGGCGGTTAAACTTGGAGGATTCCTCCAACATTGGGAAATGCCGGGCCCCAGGTATGCCGAGAAAACGCAGTGGAGCTTTAAAATCTTTGAAAGCCCCGAAATTCTCTGGGTTAATAATCCCATCCTTATCGCCGTAAATGACTAAGGTTGGAACCCTGAGGTTGAGCAGCTCCAGGCGTAAATCCAGCTCCCTCACGGACCACGCACTTTTTTCTATAGCCTTTGGAGATGCCTTTTGCACTTCCATCTGGAGCTCGGGATACTCCTGAGGGATAAGCCTGATGAAGCGGTTCCCCTGGAAAAGGGCTGGGTTCAGGGAATTTCCGGTTACAGGCAGGCTCACAGCCACAAGTTTTTCCACCTTCTCTGGATGAATGGCTGCAAATCGCACAGCCACCACAGCCCCTAAAGAGTGTCCCACCAGGTGAAATCTAATGATACCCATGTTTTCCACAAAAGCTTCCAGAAGCCTCACATAGTCCAGAAGGGAGAAGCGTTCATAAGTTTTGTCGGAATCACCGAAACCCCAGAGATCCAATGCGTAGGTTTTGAAATAAGGAGATAATTCCTCCATGCTCCCAAGCCAGTAGCGCCAGGAACCAAGCCAGCCATGGAGGAAAATCAGAGGCTTGCCGCGCCCCATCGTTTCATAGTGGACAAGACTTCCGTCAATAATGATAGCGCTCATCTTTTGAACCTGCTCAATATCTCCCGAACCCTCCGCGGTAACTCATCGGGAGCGAAGGGTTTGACTATATAATCATCTCCCCCTGACTCAAAGCCGGCCTTAATTTCATGGTCCTGGCCTCTGGCGGTGAGGAAAACAACGGGAATGTCTTTTGTAATGGGAATTTCTTTGAGCTTTTTGCATACATCGTAGCCCGAAAGCTTTGGAAGTTTTATATCAAGAAGGATCAAGTCTGGCTTTTCGCTGATAGCTTTCTCCAGGCCCTCAAGGCCATCAATAGCTTTTGCCACCTCAAAACCACCTAATTGAAGGGAAATTTCCACTAATTCCAGTATATCTTTTTCGTCCTCAATCACAAGTATTTTCGCCATCTTCGCCTCCGTTTTACTCCCAGACGGGCAAAGTGAAGATAAAAGTGGAGCCTTTGCCAGGGAAGCTCTTGAACCAGATCGTTCCTCCCTGCATTTCCACAAGCTTTTTGGCTATATGAAGCCCAAGGCCTGTCCCCTGGCGCTCACGAACCATAGGGTGAGAGCCCCGGAAAAAGCGCCCGAATATTTTGGGCTGCTCCTCAGGCGGAATACCTATGCCTGTATCTTCTACCTCTACCCTGACAAATTTGTCCTCCCTGAAAGCTCTTACAGTTATTTTGCCCCCTTGCGGAGTATAAGCACAGGCATTATCCATAAGGTTGGAAAGGATTTCCGTGACTCTCAAACGATCAGCTTTTACAGGTGGGAGGTCATCATCCACTTCCATATGGACGGTTAAGCCCTTATCCGCTGCTTTCTCCCAGCACGAATCCACCAACTCCGCGATTAACTCCTTGAGATTAACGGAGGTGATATCCATAGGAATTTTCCCAGCCTCTATTTTGGAAAGCTCACTTAAATCCCTCAGAAGTTTCTCCATCCTTTCGGCGTTAGAACGAACTTTCCGGAGAAGTTCTTCCTGCCGCTCGCTCAGGGGGCCGGATTTGCCTGCAAGGATTAGATCAGTGTAACCCTTGATAGAAGTCAGAGGATTCCTGAGCTCATGGGATATATCGCCTATGAAGGCACTTTTGGCTTCTGAGGCCCGGCGGACTTCTTCAAAGAGCCTGGCCTGGTTAATGGCAATGGCTGCTCTATCCGCCAGGCTGCTGATAAAATTCAAGTCCTCTCGCGTAAAGGCATTGAGATGGGAACTTTCAAGGGTGATTGCCCCTAAAATTTTTCCCTCCAGGAATATGGGAACCGTAAGTTGCGAAAGGGTTGACTCCCTTACAGGGTCATAATCAGGATCTTCCCGCACATCAGGGCAGAGAACAGCCTGACCGGTTCTCACCACCCTTCCCGTTATGCCTCTTTCAAGAGGATAAGGGTTATTTATGTATTGTTCGATTATCGGGGGATAACCCACCGAACTTTTGAGGTAGAGACCCCTTCCCCCGTTCTTCTCTTCAACTAAGGCCAGAAGACCTGCATCAGCACCAGTGTATGCCACAGCCTTTTCCACTACAAGCTTCAGGAGGCGGTCCAAATCTGAAGAGGCCAAAGCCATTTCCCGGTCCAATTCCGAGAGAATGGTCAACTCCTTAACTTTTTGGGCAAGCGCTTTATCCGTTCGCTCCAGGAGACGAGCGTTCTCAATGGCAATGGCTGTCTGATAAGCTATGTTCTGGAGGACTTCCAGATCGTCCTGAGAGTAAAGGTTTTCCCCCTCATAACTATGGACGACCATTGCTCCTGTGACCCTATCGCCTGCTATAAGAGGGACACCGAGCCAACTCCTGGCAAAGGGACCCTCTCCCTCTGGCTCAACCCCAAGGCCTTTAAGCTTTTCCTCTGCATCTGCAGAAAGGAGCAAAGGCTTACCTGAAAAGATAATATATTCAGTTAGACCTCTGCCAGGGATTACTTTTCGTTTAGCCCCCTCTTTGATTTGGCCTTCTTCCACTACAAAGGCAAACTCAACAGTTTCGGTTTCAGGGTCATACAAAGCGATGTAGAAGTTTTCGGCCTTCATCAAGCGTGAAATTTCATTGTGCACCAGGGTGAAAAGAAGTCTAAGGTTCATAACCGAGCTTACAACACGAGCGATTTCATTTAAGGCAGCAAGCTTTGCGGCGCGCCTTTTTTCTCTTTCCAGAAGTTTAAGGTTTTCTAAAGCTATCTCTCCCTTTGACACCACGGCTTTTATCATCCGGATTTCCTGAGAAGTGTAAAGGCCTTCGGGTTTGTTCGCTAAAGCCACAAGGCCTACAGGTTCGCCTTGTAACCTGAGAGGAATAGCTATGAATGAGCTGAACGTCACGGGGGTATCAACCCAGCGAAAGAAACGGGGGTCAAGTTCCAGGTTGGCTGATACCACACTTTTACCTTCCTGTATAACTAAATCTGCCAGAGTTTTGTGAACCCCTTGAGGTAGGGGCCTGTGAAGTTTGCGAGAAGTAGGCTCACCCCAGAAGGCTTTCCGGATTAAGGAACCGTTCTCTTTCATGACGATTTCGCCCCATGTGGAACCAGTAAGCTGAACCAAGCTTTCCAGCAAGGTTTTCAACAGGGCATCGGATTCCTTTTGGGAAGCCAGAAGCTCCCCAAGGTCACTCAGAGCCTTGTAGAAATCCCTCTGCCTTCTCTGGCTCCCAAGCCACTGATCTACCGCCACAGGGCTTAAAACCAGGAGCAATATTTCTGCTAAGAGGGAGAGAAGATGCTCAGAAAAAAACCCTTCCGTTGCTGCTTTCAGGACGTTAGGTAGCATAAAGGAAGCCACTAGGAAAGCTCCAAAGAGCCCCGGGGCGAGACCGTATAGGATTGAAACTAAAATTATGGGGATGAAATAAAGGTAGCGAAAGGCGTTAAGTGGGCTTCCGGGCGGAGCCTTATAGATAACCCACGTTATAATTAACACAAAAATCCACGAAGCAACGGCTGGCCAGAGATTTTGCTTCCTCATCATCAGCCTACCACCAAAGAAGCTAAAAGGCTGAAAAGAGCATTGCTCGCCCAGCAGCTCAAAATACTCCCTCTCCACCGGAAGAGGGCTGCATTGGTAACAGCCATGGTCATGATATAAAATTGGGCTCCCAGGGTCAAAGGAGCGTAACTTATCCAGAGAGCTTTAACCATGTAAACAGCCACATTAAGGAATCCGCTTAAGAAAGCAGAGGACCAGAAACCCATACCCCGGTAGTTGTGCCAGTAATTGAACAGGAAACCCCGGAAGAAAAGCTCTTCCCCTAAAGATTGGATCCCAAGCTCGTACCCCAAAAGCCAAACGGTGTAAGGCCAGGGATTGAAGACCAACTTCCTCCCTATGGCTGTCACTACCAGTAACATATGGGCTCCCAGGAAAGCTCCTGCTAACAGGCCGATGAATATATTTTCCTTCCATCCAATACCGCTAAGGCCTATCCTCTGAGCACTTAAGGGGTAGCGTTTAGCCAGAAAAGCAAGGGGAAGCCATGGGAGGAGCATGAGAAGACCCCACAGCAGTCCAACACTGCTGACACGCTGAGATAGGTGCAGTTCCTGCCTGAGTCCACTTTTCGTTAAGTAATCCACCGCAGCCATTACAATGAGACTGAAAAGGTAGAAGAAGAAAGCGATTTTCAGGGCTTTCTCCTCTTTTTGACGCCAAAGCATGAACCAAATTGGGGCCAGGAAATAAAGGCAGACGGAACCCGCCTCGCTTATGAAAGCCGAAAGAGCGATGTTTCCTGTGGGTTTTTTAATGGCCCACTCAGAGATAGCCACTACAAATACAGCGGAAATTATCGTAATCCCAGTGAAAATTCTGGCCAGCTTGTTTTCTTGAAACAAAGTTCTTTCAATTTCGGGCGCTTCTTCTTTTACGAGGAAAGCGAGAGATGACATCCCAGGCCCCCTTTTAAGGTCACGATACGAAATTTAGCTCCAGGGTTCGGCCATTACCCGCTTTATCTCGGCTATGAGGGTTTCTACGCTAAAGGGTTTCACAAGGAACCGCCTGGCGCCGAGCCCTAACACTTTTACCCTTGTTTTCTCTCTATCTACAGGGCTTGCCGTTATCACTATTACCGGTATGTGCCGGGTGGATTCGTCAGCTCTGAGTTTCTTGAGCACTTCATATCCGTCAAGCCCCGGCATTTTGAGATCCAGAAGGATAAGATGAGGGGTATCTTCTTTTACAATCCTCAGAGCTTCTTCGCCACTGTAAGCTCCTCTAACCTTGAAATTGTATCGGGCAAGAGCATCCACAAGCCAGTTTACCACATCGGGCTCATCATCCACCACCAGGATTTTGTTCAGACGCCCCCCATCTAAGGCTTCCAGAATGCTCCGGACACTCATGACCAGCCTTTCTTCTTCAAACGGCTTGGTGATGTAATCAGCAGCGCCGAGGGCAAAGCCTTTCTCGGGTTCAGCCACTACCGAGACGATGACCACCGGGATAGAAGCAGTGGCTTCATCTTTTTTGAGGCGCTCCAAAAGTTCAAAGCCATCCATGTCCCCAAGGCGAATGTCCAGGGTTATAAGGTCGGGCCTGGACTCCCGAGCAAACCATAGGGCATCCCACCCGCTGAAAGTCACGGTTACTTCGTACCCTTCAGCCTCAAGGCTGTGGCGGATTAGCTCTGCTACATCCTGATCGTCTTCTACCACCAGTATTCTTCCCTTTTTCTCTTCGCGGGGCAGGATCTGGAGGAGTTTTTCCTCCGCTTTTTCCCCTGAAGTTGTGGGAATTGTAAAACTGAAAGTGGAACCTTTACCCAGTTCGCTCTGAACCCATATTCGGCCACCGTGCATCTCTACAAAGGCCTTAGTTATAGCCAGGCCTAGTCCGGTCCCAGGAACATCTCTCACCATTGGATGGTCTGACCTGAAGAAACGGTCAAAGACTCTGGGAAGGTCCTCGGGTGCTATCCCTATGCCAGTATCCGTTACATCCACCTGGACCATATCGTTCACCAACCTGGCAGACACTGTAACCGAACCGCCTTCAGGGGTATACTGGCAGGCGTTGCTTATAAGGTTGTTAAGGATTTGGCTGAGGCGATCCCTATCAGCCCAGAGAGGAGGAAGGTCATCAGGTATGTCCACAGTATAATTAAGGTTCTTCTTCTGAATAATGTGCTCAAAGGCGAGAGAAACTTCTTCTAAAAGTTTCTTAAGATAAACAGGCTCAAAGCTCAGCCGGACTTTCCCGCTCTCTATTCGGGAAATGTCCAGGATGTCGCTCACGAGGCTTGCGAGTCGGTCAGTGTTATTTTTGATGATAGTAACAAAGCGTTTCTGTTGCTCACTCAGGGGGCCAGCAACTCCCATATAGAGGAGGTCAATGTAACCCTTTATGGAAGTCATGGGAGTCCGCAGTTCATGGGAGACGGTGGAAATGAACTCTGTCTTCATGCGGTCTATTTCGGCCTCCCTGGTTATGTCTCTAAGGACGGCGATGGTTCCCATAGCCCCGCCACGACCTACTGGAGCTGTAACTAAGGATACGTCCAGGACGCGTCGAGGGCCTTCTATCCTAAAGGAAACGGTTTCGCCGGGTTCTTTAATTTTGCCGCTGTGAATGAGAAGGTCAGTATAGAACTTCAGGGCAAAACTCCTTTCTTCTTCTGAAACTACCGCAACGATATCTCTGAGAGGGCGATCAGCCAGAGGAATTCCTCTCACCCCCAGCATTTCTTCAGCAGAGGGGTTAAGCATCAGGATATTGTTATTTTCATCAAGAACGAGGATCCCATCGGTAATGGAGGAAAGGATGGTCTGGATCCGGTAAGCTTCGGCGGCCTGCTCCTGAAGCATGTCGCCCAGCTTCTGGGCCTGATCGGTGATAAGGCGGTAGAGTTCAGCGTTGTTGATAGCCTGAGCTACCTGGGCGGCAGCCGCTGATACCAGTTTGAGGTGGTCCTCGGTGAAATACGAAAGGTCAGGGTGGAAGAGGAGGATGGCACCCAGAGCTTCTTCACCCAGAAGGAGAGGAACGGCCAGCGCTGATTTTCTGACCATCCCGGATTCTGAAGGTAACGGCACCCATCTATCATCCTTAGTAACATCGGGGATTATAACAGGTTGCTTTTTATCAATTACCCACCCTGCAAGGCCTTTACCCACAGAGAAGGGGGTAGGCCTACCACCTTTGGGAAGAGGTTCCCTTCGCCCAAAAGCTGCTCTGTAAATTAGGCGCCCGCTTTGGTCCAGGAGCATAATAGCTCCCTGGGGTGCACCTGTGGCTTCGTGGAGCATCCTTAGAGCTTCATTGAGAACTCTGTCCAAGTCAAGGGTAGCAGCAAGTTTTTCGGTAATGCGATATAGAGTTTCCACCCTATCTCTCTCACGGGCCAGATCCTCCATAGCTCGCTGGAGCTCCGCTGTACGCTGGCGCACTCTTTCCTCAAGTTCCTGGGCCAGAGTTACCGTCTCCTGGTAGAGGCGAGCGTTCTGGATGGCAATAGCCAGTTGCCCGGCAAAGATCATTACAGCTTCAGCGTCTTCCGGAGTAAAGAAACCGGGAGTTTCCTTATCCACTGACAGCTGGCCTATGATTTGTCCTCTGTATACAAGAGGAGCTCCTATCCAGGAGCGGATGCGCTCAACGGCTGTTACTTTGTCCAGGATGTCTTCTTCCTTTGTATCCCTTATGAGCACAGGTCTGAAGGTTTCCCTCATCCTGCGGAAGGGGATGTTTTTTTCGGCATCAAAGGTTATTTTCAGCACTTCTTCCAGCGCTTCACCAAAGCCTCTCCCCGCTACAATACGAAGCTTAGAGTCTTCCAGAAGAGCAAGCGAAGCTGTATCGTAATCCACTATGCGTTTGAGGTAGTCCAGAGCCTGATTTATGATGGTATCAAGGTCCAGGGTAGAACTCAGGAGTTCTCCCATTTCCCGGAGGGTAAAAGCCATTTCGCGGCGTTTCTTCTCCTCTTGGTAGAGACGAGCGTTCTGGATGGCTACTGCTACCTGGCCTGCCACCGTAACCATAAAGTTCAGGTCTGTGATGTCGAAAGCATTTTCACGTTCATAGCTCTGGACAGCCATAACTCCAATAACTTCATCGCCCACGATCAGGGGCACACCTAACCAGGAGAGAGCTGGTTTACCTATTGGCTGCACTCCCTTCAAGCTTTTGATACGCTCTTCCACTCTGTCTGGAAGGAAAAGAGGTTCTCGTGTTTTTATCAAATATTCAGTAAGACCCGCACCCGCTTTCCTTGAGGATGCTTCAAGTCTCTCCCCCTCTTCAACGTAGAAGGTGAATAAAACTTCGTCTTTTTCGGAGTCGTACAGAGCTACATAGAAGTTAGTGGTGTCAATAACGGTGCCGAGGGATTCATGGAGCCTGGAGAGGATTTCTTCCAGGTCAAGGGTTGAGCTTACCGCCTGGCTAATTTCATTAAGAGCTGAAAGCTCCCGTATTCTGCGGTCTCTTTCGGCAAAGAGCATGGCTCTGGATATAGCTACGGCCGCTACATCGGCAAGGGCTAAAATCAGCCTTTTCTGGGATGGAGTCAGGAGGGTATCCAGGACCAGAATTCCAATAACCCCAGCTTCGGTTTTCAGAGGGACATTGGTGAGCCCTTTTTTGAGAGGAAAGAGCCCTTTAACAACTCTGGGGTCATTTTCGGCATCTTCAGTCTCAAAGATTTCGCCTGTCTGGATTACTATGCCAAAGGTCCCCGTGGAAGCCGGAATCTGGCGGCGGTTGAAGTCCTGGATTATGTCCTCGGGAACGTTGCGGCTTATGCTCAAGCGCAGGGTATTGGTAGTTCTATCCACCAGAATTACAGAACCTTCGTCTATTCCGGCTATGGAAAGGGCTGCGTCCAAAGTGATACGCAGGACTTCTTCAAGAGATGTGGCTCTGTTCAGGGATTCACCAGCCTCCGAAAGGAGGGAAAGTTCCCGCAGGCGTGCCTGTGCTTCCTGGAACAGGCGAGCATTGTGAAGGGCTATGGAAATTTGATCCGCTATGGTTTCAAGGAAGATAACGTCTTCCTCCTCAAAAGCGAAGGGCTTACTATCCCCAATGTCCAGCACCCCTACAACTTTCTCCCGAATGCGGAGGGGTATACAGAGTTCTGACTGAGGGTTGAATTCAGGTCCGGAGATATAATACGGGTCACGGGATGTATCGTTGGCAAGGCGTGTGCGGCCTGTTCTGGCAGTCCAGCCTATCATTCCTTCGGTTATTTTCTGACGCCAGAGGCCTGGCTTCGCTCCTTTATAAATAGTAGAAGAGGCTTTGAGGATTAGCTCCTCACCTTTATCATCCAGCATAAGGATGGCCACGTGGGGATAACCAAAGTAGCGCCTTATGGATTCTACAGCCATGTTAAAGAGGTCTTCTTCGTTCAATATGGAAGAAGCTTCACGAGCCACTTCGGCGACAGCTGCTTGCCTTGCGGCTCTCCTTTGAGCAGCCTGATAGGCTAAGATATTTTCCAGAGCCACGGCTGCTTGTGCAGCGAAAGCTTCCAAAATTTCCAAGGTTGAGCGAGAGGGAATTTTGCCATCGGCAGGGTCATCCACGCTGATTATCCCCAAGATCTGGCCTGTGCTGGAAAACATGGGCACAAGGAGCATATCTTCAGGGTGCCATTTCCCTTTGGGCCAGGGTTTTTCCTCAGGAGGTATGGGCAGGTAGGTATATGTGTGTAAGCCTTTAGCCCAATGTTCTTTTTTATCATGCGGGAAAAAGTAGCTTTTTCCGAGCCTGTATTCTTCAGTGAGGATGTTTTCAACGGCTTCCAGAGGGTTGGAAACTTTCTTTAGCTCTTCCAGAACAGGCAAGGGTATTCCAGCTCCAGCTACTCTCCTGAGGCGAGGAGGTTTACCTTCAGCCACACTTATGAGAACGGCGCGGAACCCCGTAGCCTCACGGATGGCATATGCCACATCTTCCAGCACTTCCTCCAGAGGGCGGTCAGCTCGGAATGAACGGCTTAACTCCGAAAGGGCCGAAAGCTGTTCGGACTTTCGGTAAGCCAAAAGGCGCGCTTCTACCTGCTCCTGATATCGGAGGGCGTTCCCAATAGCTACTGAAGCTATTGCAGCCATCCTCTCCACAAAGCGAACGTGTTCAGGGGTAAAAGCGTTAAGGAGCCGGCTTTCCAGGTTTATTATTCCCACAATCTGGTCTTCGTAGAATATAGGTACGGCTAATTCAGATAGGGTGTCCGGTTCTCCTTGTATGTAGTCTTTATCCTCCCTTACGTCCCTTACCAGAACTGCTTGACCTAACCTTGCAGCTTTACCGTGAATGCCCTCTTCAATGCTAAAGCTTTTATCTTTAAAAACCTCCTCCAACTCAGGGCTGAAGCCCTTCAAGGCTTTTATGGTATAAGTTCGGGTATTCCAATCCACCAAGGCAACATCCACGTAATCAGCTCCTGTAGCTCTGGTAGCTTCATCGCAAATGGCTTGGAATATAGTTTCAAGGCTCAAAGTAGAACTGAGTTCCTGGGTAAGGCGAGTGAGAGCTGCCAGCTCTTCCACCTGGAGCCGAAGCTGGCGATCAGTAAGACCGTAGAGTTGTGCGTTCTGGATGGCAATGGCTGTCTGGTTGGCCAAAGCAGTGGCAAGGCTGACAGTTTCAGGAGAGAAAGTCCTGGGTTCCTTCCAGAGCAACGTCAGCACTCCGATGTTTGACTCCCCAGCTCGCAGTGGAAATATAGCAGCGCTCCGGATCCAGGGGAGAAGTTCAGGAAACATTCTTCTGCCCCTTTCCAGGTCTTCCACAAGGATTGGCTCCCCTGAAGTAAACAACCTGTATCCAGCGGGAGTGGCTTGCAGCTTCCGATGGGCTTCTTCAAAGAGGTAGCGGTTTTCTTCAAAATCAGGGATGTTCCTCTGGGCCACGACTTGAGGGTTGCCGAACTGGTCAAAAATCCCTATGGCTCCTGCATCAGCCGCAAAGACAGGCAGCACGTGTTCCAGGGCAACGTTAACTATTGTTTCCACGTCCAGGGAACTGGCCAGAGCTTGCGCGTGTCTGAGGAGGGTTTGGGCTTCCAGGGTGCGGCGCCTTTCTTCGTCGTAAAGGCGGGCATTCTCCAGAGCAATGGCTGCATGCTCCCCCATTTTCTCCAGCAAACGGCGGTGTTCAGGGGTAAAAGCCCCCAGACGAGTGCTCTCTAAATTAAGGACCCCTACCACTTTACCCTTAACCTTGAGTGGGATTGCCAGTTCCGAACGGACGGACGGAAAAGCTTCCACGTAAGCTGGCTCTTCTGCGACATCATAGACCAAAAGGGACTCTCCTGTCCTTGCAGTTTTCCCTATAATCCCCCGTTCCACCGGCCAGGGGATTTCAGCGTATATTCCCATCGTTTCATAGGGATAACCCCGGTAAGCCAGAACATAGAGATTCTGTTCATCAGGGGCAAGACGCATGATCACACCGGCATCGGCATTAGTAAGCTCCATTGCCCGGTCCAGAATGAGGTTCACAACTCTCTGATAGTCCAGAGTGGAAGTTAGCTCCCGGTCCAGCTCTTCTATAATCCTGTTTTCAGTTACATCGTGAAAGATAAGGGTCAGGTAAACCCCTTCATCTATGAAGCTTTTGTAAGAAGTCACCTCGTATATCCGGCCCTTCAGGGTTACTTCTCCGACCCCTTCAGAAACTAACAGGCTCAAAAAAGTTTCTTTGGGGGCAAAAACATCTGAAACGTCAATGAGGTTTTGGCCGGGGTAAAAGCCGAGGTTTTCCCTGGCTCGGCGGTTAGCATAAAGAACTTCCCCACCAGGCCTCACCACTACAGTCCCTTCTTCCACGCTTTCCAGGGCGATGCTTTCCATCGGTAAAGGTTCTTTTCTGGCTTTCTGGGAAGCTCTGCTTATCCAAAAACCTGCCACGAAGGCCAAAATTGCAAGGATTATAGCTACCCACCAGACCATCCTATCCTCCAGTTTTCACTTTTACAGCAATATATCCCGTGGAAACAGCGCTCTTCGGGTCAGCAGTGTCTGATTTAAAGATAGGAATGCGCTCAACAACCTGCCACGGTAAAAGCATAGCCCGCAAGCCGGCATCGGTGCGAGGGTAATTCTTATTGCCCACAAGCTCGTAAAGGCCCTTGAAGATCAGATAACGAAGGTAGGTCCCCCTCGTAATCCTTATGGCATCGGCATCAGTGTTAGTGACGACAAGGCGAGAGCCTGGGGCAACCCAGCCGTATAGGGATTTAAAGATTTCCCGCACTTTGTCATCGGGAAGGAAATAGATTATGCCCACCATTATTACCCCAAGCTTGGGGGATTCCCCGAAGAACTTTTTTGCCTCGGGAAGCACTTCTTCGTGGAACCTTGTAAGATCACCTTTAATATACCGGACCTTTTCGTTCCCGGCAAGTTTATGTTGAGCTAATTTAACCACTCTTTCGTCCTTGTCCACGTAAAGAACACGGGCATCGGGGAAGAGCTGGTGGACGTGGCCAGCCGTGGGCATGCCTGCTCCCAGTACCAGGAAATCCCTTATCCCTTCTTTATAGAACTCTACTGCCACTTTCTGACCAAAAAGCCAGCGTTCAGTTACAGCCCTCCTTACGGGGCCTATGAGATTAAGAAGGATCATCACCAATTTTTCTAAAGGGTTTAGTTCCGGAATAAGCTTGGGATCTACCATCGCTGCCACGACTTTAGCTGTGCTTATCCTCATCTTTATCCCTCCCCAAATGATTCAGCTTTGCGCCTGGCCTCAGCAGCCATTTCCGTTATCTCCCTTATATCTGCGAAGGGGCCGTCATCAGAGGTTATGATTCCACATATCAGGTTCATAAAGGGCACCCTCTTTTCTCCAAGGAGCATATATCCCCGCTCCCGGTCAATAAACGAATAAAAGGAAAGAGCGTGCTCC
>JANXAG010000022.1 GCA_025062375.1 Anaerolineae bacterium
TCGACCCCCAAACCCCCGGGATGGGGGCTTCGCTCCCATCCAACCCCCGATTTTTCGGTCAGGGCGGCGAGCTGATGGGTAAGGTTCCTGGAAAATTTCCGCTTCTCAGTGCCAGGTTGAACCCTTGATCTGCTCAGGAGAGCAGAAAGATTATCCCAGTAAGATGGGGAACACGGTAGGCCCTTGCTATCCCCTATGAGCTTTGCAATCTTTCCCGTCAGGCCTGAGAAGTGATGTCTTCAGCTATCAAGCCTTACCATGAGGAGAGGAATGAGCATTTCCTGAGGCGAGAGACCTCCATGACGGCCCTTGAGTTTGGGTTCTTCGTACCCCCAGACCAGGTGCTCTTCCCCCCTGGCAATGGCGATGAGGTCTCCGATGCGTGAGAGGAAATCGGGAGCTGGATTTCCTCTACCAAAAAGCCCCTTTTCCACGGCTTCACGGGAATCTACTACGGTAAAAGAGCCTATCTTCTCTTCCAGGTAGGCCTTGACTCGCTCCCTTTCCCCATCCCGGATGTAAAGGTAGGAAGCCCTTGACTCTCCTGCAGGAGGAAGGACAAGGGAGTCCCAGAGTTCCGGATGTTTCATGGCCATGATGGCTTTTTCTGGCTTGGCCGAAATCTGGCCGTGATCGGAAAAGATTACAAGAAGGGTGCCTTTTTTATCTTCCGGCTCAAGGCCTTTCAGGAAATCTTGTTCCATGGAGAGGGCAAGATTTCGGAGTTCTGCTTCCCTTATCTCATCATCCGGACCGTAGAGGTGCCCCAGGGCGTCCATGAATCCCCAATAAACGCTTATTATAGCCTTTTCTCCGGAAAGTTCCCGAAGCAGACGGCGCAGCAGTATCCACATTTCTGAGGTGGTAAAGAAACCTCTGATTTCAGCTATTTCTCTGTGCAGGGCACGAGAGAAAGGACTTTTGACATATTCCCTGTGGATCAGGACTGCAACTTTTATCCCAAAAGGCTTGAGGAGCTGAGGGAAGGATGGAACAGGGATGAGCTTTTCAGGATCAAGGCCCCACTTCTCCAGAGAATCACCTTTCTCGTGCCGCGCGGGGGATAGGGTCAGGGTGTTTGCTACCACACCGAACTCTTTGAAGTAAAGGGTGTAGCCGGTAAGACCATGCTCTATAGGGGGGCGAGCAGTCCAGAAGCTGGCCAGAGCAGCCACAGTGGCGGAAGGAAAGACAGAGGTTAATGAGCTGAATAGACCTTTTCTGGCAAGCCTGGCAAAGATAAACTCCTCGTCACGGTCCATAAGCTTTCGCAGGTCCAGATAGCCAACGGCGTCAATCAGTATGGTCACTATTCGTTCGGCCCCCTGAGCCAAGTTTTTCCAGAGGGAGGGCTCAAGGGGCGGTGCTCCTTCTATTTCCGCTCCCAGGATAGCCGCCATAGTGGCCGGCAAGTTTACGAGGGATTTACCTTCATATTGAGGCCAGATTTGTTCCATATGTTTTACTCCCCATTTGCCAGGGCATTCTATCATAAGGCTCGCCTGAGGCGCAAGGCTTGCCTTACCCCGGTTTTGAATCCGAAGGCAGGCTATGTTCCAGACTGGGTGAAGCTCAAGGGAGAGTCCCGCTCGCGCAGGATCCCGTAGGTGGTCAGGATTTTCAGAGCGCGCAGGGCGCTCCGCTCTTTGTCTTTCACCTCCAACATAAGGTCAAAGTTGTGAGGACGACTTTCCCTCAGAAACTGGATGAAATGGTTCTCATCCAGCGTATGCGCGTGCGTTCCCGGGCGCCCCCCGGGAAGGGGGGAGGAATAGTCCACCATGGGCGGCCCATCTCCGGAGCTCCAGGTTGCAGCAGCTGCCGCTAATGCTTCCGAAAGTGTGCGCTCGTCCGGGTTGACTTCCCGGTGGAAGACATCCAGCAACACTGGCAGGCCAGTTTTCGCACTTACCCGGAGGCAGTCGTCCAGGTTGAAAAATCTCTCGTCGTTTTCCACCACCAGCCGCGCCCGAACTGCCGGGTCCAATCGGTCCACTTCCCGGACGAAACGCTCCAGAGAGGCCTCCTTATTCCTGTAAAGGCCTCCAATGTGGATCTGAATCTTCGCCGTTTGATCTAACCCCAGGAGATCCAGAACACGGGCGTGATAGGCAAGGTCCCTGTGGGCTGCTTCCACCACTTCTGGACGCTGAGAGTTAAGCAGGGTGTACTGGCCAGGGTGCATGGAAATACGCATCCCCACCGTGCGGATGAGTTGGCCGATACGGGCGAAATCAGGGGCGAACTCCTCATACCAGGGGAAGTTGTTGGCCGGATGAGAGGCCAGGGGTATAAGGTCGGAGGTGATCCGGAAAAAGAGAAGACCCCGTTCAGCATTCCAGATCAGGATCCGTTCCAGGCAGGCCAGATTCCCGGCAATCACGTCCCGCAGCCGGTCCCAGGAAAGGTTCGCCAACCTGATGGTTCGGGTTGGGCGACAACCCACAGATAGGTTTATGCACGGGTAACCAATCCGCATCTATTTCTCCGTAGCTCTGGAAATTTTCAGGGTGAAACTGGCTCCCGGGATATCGGAGGGGAATCCGCCTCGCTGTTCGAAATGGTGCGGAGGAAGGCCTCCACTGCCTCCAGAAATGGCCCAGGGCATTCTTCCTGCGGGACGTGTCCGCATTCAGGGATGATAGCCAGTTGGGCTCCAGGAATTTCCTCCGCCAGGCGGATGCTCTGTTCGGGAGGGATGATACGGTCGCTGTCGCCTGTGACCACTAGCACGGGAACCCTGACCTCTTTCAGTCGCCTATCCAGGCCCAGGGGACGGCTGGCAAGGACGATTTCCCAGAGGGCACGGTCCCAGTTTTCGGCCTGCAGGGGTTTAGTGTATCCCCTCCAGATTTCGGGCGTCAATCTGGTCGGGTCGTGCCAAGCGAGGTGAGCGATGTCTGCTCCCCAATTCCTGATGGAGCGAACCAGAAGCGGCCCAAGGCGGCGCATTTGAGGGGTGTTGAGGAGCGGGCGCACCCAGCCTGGCACACCCGTGCCAATATACACTGCTGGAGAGACCAGCACCAGCGCTTTTACCCGCTCCGGATATTTCAGGGCAGTAAGCAAAGCTATCGTTCCTCCAGCGGAATTGCCTATAAGGATGGCTCTATCTATCCCCAGGGCCTCCATGAGCCCCACCGTCAGGTCGGCGTGGGCCTCGGGGCTGTAAGGGCTGGGGCCAGCCCATTGGGTGGGACGTTCCGTGAGGCCGAATCCGGTCCGGTCAAAAGCGATAACGGTCCCAAATTTTGAAAGAGGATGCATTACTTCCCGCCAGGAGAAAGTGCTGGCACCGAAGCCATGCAGGAGCAGAAAGGCTGGCTCACCTGAACCAGCCATTTTAAAGTGAACACTGATACCGTCCACTTCCACAAAACGGCTGTCTGGATCAGCCAGCTGTTCTGGTGGCACGGTTCCTTTAAGGGGTGGGACCGGCACTAGGAATGGGCCGATGAGCAGGAGCAGAATCAGGATTCCAGAAGCTATCAGCAGCCTGAGGACGATGGGTTTCATAGTCCTCCTTTTCCCCAATCCCGCAGAGAAAATGACGAGAAAGGGGTTCAAAGGGGAGCTGCTTTTCATAGCCTCAGGGCCTAATAGCATCCCTCCATCCAGAGAGCATCCAGAACTTCCAGGTCGGGCGGGGTTAAGTGGGCTTCTCGGTCTATTATGACATCCAGCACTGCCGGTAAGCCGCTCTTCTGGGCCCTCTCCAGAGCCGGACGGATCTGGTCGGGGTCTTCTACCCTTTCTCCATAGCAGCCCATCGCCTCGGCTATTTTGTCGTAGCGGATGTCCGTGAAATCTACTCCCACAAAGCGACTTTCATATCTTTTGAGCTGGCTACCCTTTATCATTCCCCAGGCTCCATCGTTGAAGACAATGGCCACGATGGGGGTTCCCAGGCGGCGTGCTGTCTCCAGCTCCTGGATGTTGAAACCGAAAGCTCCATCGCCAGAAAGGAGGTAGACGGGCCTTTCGGGTCGGGCGAGTTTGGCTGCTATGGCGTAGGGCAGACCAGCTCCCAGATGGCCTGAATCGGCAGCCCAAAGGAAAGACCGGGGCTCGTATACCCGGTTGAGGTAATGGCTCCAAACGGCTGTGTTGCCTCCGTCCACCACGGTTATGGCTTCCCTTGGGAAGAAGAGGCGCACTTCTTTTACCAGCCGAAGTGGGTGTATGGGTGCTTCCTCCCGCGAAGCTTGTTCTTCAAATTGAGCAAGCCATGCCTGTTCCGCCTCCTTAGCTCCAGCTATGAACGGCGCTGGAGGGCGAGGCTCTGTGAGTTTTTTCACTTCTTCAATGAGAGCCCGAAGGGTAGCGCGCGCATCTCCCACAATGGCCAGATCTACAGGTCGGTTCAGGGCGATGTTTTCTGGAGCGATATCAATTTGAATCCATTTTTGTTCACCGATTTCTCCCCAGGCAGGAGGACGCCCCCAGAAATCTACATCTCCAAGCCTTCCGCCTATCAGAAGTACCACATCAGCAGAAGCCTGAGCAGCCATTGCTCCGAAGGAAGCCGCTAACAGGCAGAGAGGATGATCCTCGGGGATTGCTCCCCGGGCACCGGGGCTTGTGGTGACGGCAGCTCCCAGATATTCGGCTAATTCCTTAAGCTCCGCCCATGCTCCGGAGCGCAGGACACCCCCTCCGGCGTGGATTAGGGGCGATTGAGCCTCTGCAAGCCACCGGGCAGCCTCCCGCACCAGCTCCGGATCTCCGCAGGCTGGCTTTTCGGCCCGGTAAGAGGAGGGGGCCAGGAACTGGATTTCCTCCTCTGGCCCTCTGGCCGTTAGCACATCAGAAGGGAAATCCAGATGGACAGGGCCAGGCTTCCCGGAAAGGGCAATGCGGAAGGCCATCTGAACAAGTTGCGGTATCCTACGCCAGTTATAGACTACAGCGTTCCACTTGGTGATGGGCCGGAAAAGGTTTAACTGATCAAGGCTCTGCATTGAGCCATGTTCAGGGTAAATTCTCCAGGTCTGATTCTGAGCCGTTATCACCAGGATGGGGATGGAATCGGCGAAGGCTGCGTAAACTCCAGGGACAAGGTTGGCAGCACCAGGACCAACAGTTCCCGTGCACACCCCTACTTCACCCGTCACCCTGGCCCAGGCATCGGCCATGTGGGCTGCAGCCTGTTCGTGGCGGGTGGTGACAAATTTGAGCCCCGCTTCTTTCCCGAGTCGGTAAATAGCATCAGTGAAAGGGTTGAGCTGATCACCCGGGATCCCGAAAACGTAGCGGACCCCTTCCTTTAACAAGCATTTTACTAAAATATCGCCTCCCTTAATTTCCCCCATTGGACATTATCCCCTTTCCAAGGCACCTTTCGGCTATGGCTGGCAGCGCCACAGCCACATCATCTCTTATCACTACCTCCGCTATGGAGTCGGCATACGTTCTCTGGAGGTTCACCACTATGAGTTTAGCGCCGTTCTGATAGGCCAGGGTTGGGAGTTCAGCGGCGGGGTAAACCTCCAGGGACGACCCAGCGATTATCATGACATCGCACCGCTGAGCTTCACCTACAGCTTCCATGAAAACCCACCTGGGGAGGGGTTCGCCGAAGAGCACCACTTTTGGCTTGAGCACTCCACCGCACTGACACTTGGGAATTTCTCCAAACTCCAGGTATCTTTCCATGAAGCTTTCAGTGGGGTAAGAGCGGCGGCACCTCATGCATTCCGCTTCCCTCAGGTGCCCGTGAACTTCCAGAACTCTTTTAGAGCCCGCTTTCTGGTGTAATCCGTCTATGTTCTGGGTTATTACGGCTTTGAGGAGGCCAGCCTCTTCAAGCCTGGCCAGGGCTATATGAGCAGGGTTAGGCTTGCTCTCCAGGAGGGCTTTCCCCAGAGGGCGGAACCATTCAAAGAAGCGTTGGGGGTTAATCCTGAAGGCGAAGAGAGAAGCCACAGCCATGGGGTCTACTTTTTCCCACAGCCCGGTACCGGGACTTCTGAAATCCGGTATGCCTGAGGGTGTGCTTATACCTGCCCCCGTAAGAGCTACAGTGTATTTGGAGGAAAGGATTATTTCCGCAGCTCTTTCGATCTCTTTTTCCCTCACTTTTCCTCCCATAAGTGGAGTAAAATTACAAGTTTCCCCCGTAGGCCTGTAGTTTAAACTTCTTCCCCGGGAGTTGCCCCTGTCGTTTTCTGAAGAGCTTTTTACTGTGCTTGAGCTTTCAGGAGCCGCGCACGGGCTCCACCTTCACTGCGCAGATTTTAAGCTCGGGTATGCGGGCTACAGGGTCAAGGGCAGTGTTGGTGAGAGCGTTAGCTGCGGCTTCCGCATAGTGGAAGGGGATGAAGACTACCCCCGGTTTTATCCCTTCGGTTATGCGGACAGCCAGCTCTATGGAGCCGCGCCGGCTTGATACTCTTACTCTCTTCGCCCCATCAAGCCCTATCTTTTGAGCATCGCTGGGGTTAATTTCCACATAGGGCTCCGGTGCTTCCTGCTCCAGTTTGGGCGAGCGCCGCGTCATGGTTCCGGTGTGGTACTGGAACATGATGCGGCCCGTGGTGAGGATGAACGGGTATTCTTCGTCGGGGAGCTCTGCCGCCTCCTGGAAGTGGACAGGGTGGAACCGGCCCAGACCCCGGGTAAATTTTTCCTTGTGGAGGTAAGGCGTCCCTGGGTGATCCACCGAAGGAACAGGCCACTGGAGGCTGCCTTCCTTTTCCAGTCGCTCGTAGGTTACGCCCCCATAGCTCGGAGCCACCCGCGAGATCTCCGCCATGATTTCTTCTGGGGAGGAGAAATCAAAGCCTTTCGCTCCCAGTTTGCGGGCCAGTTCACAGATGATCTCCCAATCGGTCTTCGCCTCCCCCGGTGGATTTACAGCTTTGCGCACCCTCTGGATACGCCGTTCGGTGTTAGTGAAGGTGCCGTCTTTCTCCGCAAAGGATGCCGCAGGGAGAACCACATGGGCCAGCTCCGCTGTCTCGGTCATGAAAATGTCCTGGACTACAAGAAGGTCCAGTTTTTCCAGACACTCCTTAGTGTGACGGATATCGGGGTCAGAAAGCATTGGGTTTTCGGCCATTATGTAAAGGGCCCGGAACTGCCCCTTCCCGGCGGCGTTGACCATTTCCATGAGGGTAAGGCCCGGCTGATCGGAGAGACCCTCCACGCCCCAGGCAGCTTCAAATTTAGCTTTAACTTCGGGAGAAGAGACAGGTTGATAAGAAGGGTAAACCCCTGGAAGGCCTCCCATATCGCAGGCTCCCTGGACATTGTTCTGGCCTCGCAGAGGGTTGACGCCTGCCCCAGGGATACCAATGTTGCCGGTAAGCATAGCCAGGTTGGCAATGCTTTTAACGTTATCGGTTCCGGTGATGTGCTGGGTAATGCCCATGGAGTAAAGGATTGCCGCCGGCTTGTTCTGAGCGTACATCCGGGCAGCAGCCCTCAAGCCATCGGCAGGAATGCCCGTGATCTCCTCCACTCGCTCCGGGGTATATTCTTTAACCACTGCCCACATCTCCTCAAACCCTTCAGTCCGCTTCTCTATGAACTCCTGATCGGCCAGCTCCTCCGTCACAATTACATACATAAGGCCGTTGAGCCAGGCCACATCGGTGCCCGGACGCGGGCGAAGGTAAAGGTCAGCCAAGCGCCCTATTTGGATCTCCCTGGGGTCTATAACGATGATCTTAGCTCCCCGCTCTTTTGCTTCCATTATGTGGCTAGCGATAATGGGATGAGCTTCGGTGGTATTGGAGCCGGTGATAAGGAAGCAACGGGTATACTGACTGAATTCCGGGACAGAGTTGGTCATAGCTCCGCTGCCGAAAGCGGCGGCCAGACCGGCCACCGTAGGGCTGTGTCAGAGACGGGCGCAGTGGTCTACGTTGTTGGTTTTGAAGAAGGCGCGGGCCAGCTTCTGGAGCAGGTAGTTTTCCTCGTTGGTGCACTTAGCCGAGCACAAAAACCCTATGGCCTGGGGACCGTAAGTATCGCGGATCTGGAGCAATCTCTCGGCCACCAGGCTGAGGGCTTCATCCCAGGAAGCTTCCCGAAAGCCACTTCCTTCCCGGATTAAAGGTTTCTTCAGTCGGTCGGGATGGTTGACAAAAGCGGTAGCGTTCCACCCCTTTATGCAGAGCTTGCCACGGCTTACCGGGTGCTCTTTAGCCGGAAGAACCCCGACAATTTTCCCATCCAGCACCTGAATGTAAAGGCCACAGCCAACTCCACAGTATGGGCAAATGGTGAGGACATTTCTGTACTCCATCCTTCACCCTCCTTTATTCTTTCAATGGTGCCTCAGCCAGGGTAAGGGAAAGAGGCGGGGCCGCCTCAAGGTCAGCTCCTGGCTCATAGCCCAGCATCTCCTTGACATCCCGCCGGATAAGTTCATAGAGAACAGTGAGGGGAATGTGGGCTGGGCAGGTAAGCTCGCACTGTCGGCACAGAACGCAGCGGGTAGCCATATGGAGAGCCCGGATCAGGTGGAACGAAGGGAAAGGCGGAGCCAGCACTCCCGGCTCAACCCACAAAGGATCCTCCAGAGCGCAGGCTTCGCAGAAGCATTCCGGACAGAAGTTACGGCAACCGTAGCATTTGATACATTTGGCAAATTGCTTCCACCAGAAAGCTCTTCTTTCCTCCAGTGGTATTTTCTCATACTCAGCCAGTAACGGATGAGGAGGAGCACCGGGCACTGGCTCGCCGAAAGTCTTCCCCTGGAACCGATCCATTTGCCTGGGAACAGGCTCGGCGCAGTGGCATTCTTCGGCTTCTTCGGCGGTACATGCCACCCCAAGGATGTAGAGCCTTTCAGGGTCCACCTGCTGCCTCTTGGCCATCTCCACCAGAGCGCGGAGATCGCACCCCCTGAGCACTATCCCGAAGCGGCCTTCGGGGTAATGCTTCTGGAGCAGAGAGACCACCGGTGCAAGGGGGTAGCGTGGTTCCAGCACCATCTCTGCTAAATCATCTCCCTGGCGGAAGAGGTAAGGGGCGGTGCCCTCCGTCGTCCTCCTTAGCCCGATTACTCCGTCCAGTTCCGGAAGTTTTTCGGCCACATGAGCTCGTATGGCTTCCAGGACTTCGTCTCTTCCAATCATGGCTCACTCCTCTCAAAAGGTTCCGTGGCAAATTTCCGACGCAGCTCAGCTAAGGCTTCAATTTAATCTCCTTTTCAATAGGGCCGAGGGCTCTTATGGTCTCCACGAATTCCCTTGTGACCCTTACGAACTTAGGGGCTTCGGCTGAGGAAACCCAATCAAGGCGCAGGCGGTCGGGGTTGATGCCCACGTAGGCCATAAGCTTGCGGACGAGAGGGATTCGTTTGGCCGTGCGGTGGTTTCCACTTATGTAATGGCACTCGCCTATGTGACACCCAAGAACCAGTACCCCATCAGCTCCGGCACGGAAAGCTCTGAAAATCATCTCGGGTGAAACACGGCCCGAACACATCACTCTTATGGGAAGGATATTGGGAGGTGATTCCATCCGGGCCATGCCAGCGTTATCGGCTCCGGCGTAGGAACACCAATTGCACAGGAAAGCCACGATCCTGGGTTCAAAATTTTCCGCCATGTTGCCCGCTCCTTCTCAGAACCTTGAGAAATTTCTCACATAGAGTTTACCACATCTTGCTGTTGTTAGTCAAACAAAGGCTTCGGATGTCGGCCCATTTGAGGTCTGGCCGCCCCGCTGGAATGTGGGTAAAGTCAAGAGCCATTTAGCTTGACGGAGCGGGATTTCTGTGCTATGATGTAAAAAGCTTGGAATAAAAATCCGCAGAGGAGATCAAATGAAGAGGGTTTTAGTGATTTTATGTGCCTCTGTTTTACTCTTAGCAGGCTGCACCCGACCGAAACCAGCTCCCACTCCTACCCCCACGCCTAAACCTTCCCCCGTGGGCCTGGTGGTTCCTCAACCCTCTCCCACTCCGGTAGAAACTGTGCCCACTCAGCCCCCTCAGCCTGAACCCACCCCCCAGCCGCAGCAGCCTGAACCAACCCCAACACCCTTACCAGCTCAGGGTTATATCAATTACACAGTCAAATGGGGCGACACTCTTGAATCCATAGCATACCGGTTCGGGACCACGGTGGAGGAACTGGTGAGGATAAACAATCTGGCTAACCCTAACCTGATCTACATCGGCCAGGTCCTCAAAGTGCCGGGGACAGCCCAGGCCGTGCCTCCCCCCTCCGCCGTCTCCGAATACATAGTCCAGCCTGGCGATACTATCTGGAGCATTGCTGTTCGTTTTAACACCACCGTTGAAGCTATAGCCATTGCCAACCGGCTCATTAACCCCAACTTCATCTACGTGGGGCAGAAGCTCATAATACCTTCGCCAGGCAAGGCTCCCGCTCAGGTATCCCGACCCAGGATCCACATAGTCCGGTACGGTGAAACCCTCACCTCCATCGCTTTCCGTTACGGAACTACAGTGGAAGCCATAATGAGGGCCAACAACCTTCCAAATCCAAACTTCATCTACGTGGGCCAGAGGCTCATCATACCCTGAGGATTTAAAGGTATGGAAAGCCTTTGCCTGAGAGGGGAAAGGGTAATCCTGTGTCCCCTGCAGGAGCTTCTCACCGATGAAAACCTGAGGAGGATATACTCCTGGCACAGAGACCAGGAAATTATGTTCTGGATGGGGTGCAGGCCTGTAAGGAGTTCCTTTGCCAATTTCGCCTCATGGTTCCGCTGTGCCGTCAGGAAACTCAGCACGGAGATGGCCTTCGGCATAATTAACGGCGGAGGAGAACTCATAGGGCGCATATCCTGCTACGGATTGGATGAGGCGAAGAAAGAAGCAGAGATTGGCATTTTAATCGGAGAAAAGGGCTTCTGGGGCAAAGGCTACGGCCAGGATGCTCTGGTTACTTTTCTGCGCTACCTTTTTGAGGAAGTTGGGTTAAGGAAGGTTCGCCTTCGCACTTTATATAAAAACTTGCGAGCTCGCCGTTGTTTTTCCCGGTGCGGTTTCCAGGAAAGTCGCCGTTTGACCCTTTCCTTAGAGATTGGTGAAGTGCCAGGTGTGGAAATGACGCTTTCAGCAGAGGATTTTTACAAAACCTTTGACAAAAGGAGGCCACCATGCAAGAGCGATTCCTCCTGATGATCCCAGGTCCAATTGATTTTGACCCCGTCGTCCTCAGGGCTATGGCCGGTAAAACCCTCAGCCACATGTCGGTAGAGTTTGCCGAAATTTTCGGCAGAGCTCTGGAAAACCTCAGAAAAGTTTTCCTTTCAGAGAAAGGCCAGCCCTTCGTGGTAGCTGGGTCCGGAACTCTGGCTATGGATATGGCCATCGTCAATCTGGTGGAGCCCGGGGAAAAGGTTCTGGTCCTGAGCGGGGGTTTCTTTGGGGACCGCATGGCGGATATAGCCAGGCGCTACCAGGCTGAAGTGGTAGTGGTTAAAGCTCCCATCGGAGAGGTGCCTTCTCTGGAGGAAGCCGAAAAGCACCTGAAGGAAGGCGGGTTCAAAGCCATAACGGCCACTCACGTGGACACTTCCACCGGCGTAGCAGTGGACGTGAAAGCCTTCGGGGAACTGGCCCGGAAATATGGAGTTCTCTCCATAGTGGATGGGGTTTGCGCCACCGCCGGCATGGAGTTCCGTCAGGACGAATGGGATATTGACGTTTACCTGACAGCCTCCCAGAAAGCGATAGGGGTTCCCCCGGGCCTCGCCCTCCTGGTGGTGAGCGAACGGGCTATGGAGGCTTACCGCAAGCGCCGAACCCCAGTCCTCAGCTATTATGCCGATTTCGGCCTCTGGCTGCCCATCATGGAAGCGTACGAGGCCAGGAAAATCGCTTACTTTGCCACTCCACCTGTGAACCTCATTTATGCCCTGGATGTAAGCCTGCAGCAAATCCTCGCAGAAGGAATGGAGAAACGCTTTGAACGGCACCGCCTTCTGGCCCAGGCCTTTCAGGAAGGAATCGATGCCATGGGACTCAAACAGGTGCCGCTGCGGAAGGAAATCAGGGCCTGGACCTTGACCTGCATCTATTACCCGGATGGGATTGGGCCTGAGCTCATAAAAGCCATAAAGGCCGAGGGAGTGGTTGTGGCCGCTGGCCTTCACGCCGAAATAAAGGACCGCTATTTCAGGGTGGGCCATATGGGAACCCTTACTCCGGGAGATGTCCTGACCACTCTGGGAGCCATTGAGAGAGCTCTGGCCTCCCTTGGCTACCGATTTGAGAAAGGCGCAGGAGTAAAGAGGGCTCAGGAAATCTTATGGCCTACACTATAACTATCGCCAATCAGAAAGGCGGTGTGGGTAAAACAACTACCGTTATAAACTTGGGGGCCGCCCTGGCTGAAAAGGGGCACAAAATCCTCATGGTGGACATGGATCCCCAGGGCGGCCTATCCACCAGCATGGGCGTTGAAAGCCATTTCCTGGACAAAACCATCTACCAGGTCCTTACCGACGGCAAGACAAAGCTTCAGGATGTTATAATCCAGGTGAGGGAGAAAATATTTCTGGCTCCCGCTAACATTGACCTTTCCGCCGCTGAGATGGAGCTTGTTTCGGCCATCGCCAGGGAATATATCCTCAGAGATTCCCTGAAACCAGTTCTGCCTGCTTACGACTTTATCCTCGTAGACACACCCCCGAGCCTCGGGTTGCTGACCATAAATGCCTTGGTGGCAGCCAGAGGGGTCATAATCCCCCTCCAGTGCGAATACCTGGCCTTCAGAGCCCTTCGCATCCTCCTGGAAACCATAAAGAAAGTGAAAGCCAAGCTCAACCATGGCCTTCGCATCCTGGGAATTCTGCCCACCATGTACGATTCAAGGATTATCCACTCCAAAGAAGTGCTGGAGGAAATTCGTTCCATTTTTGGCCCCCTTGTCTTTGAGACAGTGGTGAAAAAAAGCGTTAAATTTGCCGAAGCCCCAGTAGCTAAAATGCCCATCCTGGAGTATGCTCCCCACCATGAAGGAGCCGAAGCCTACAGAAAACTGGCTGAGGAGGTAATCAATGGCATCAAGAGCAAGCATCAAAGGTAAAGGCGTAGACATTCTTTTCGGAGGAGGGGAGAGGCCTGTTCCAGAAGAAGTTCCGGAGACGAGCCCTCCGCCGGAAGAAGAGGTAGCTGTTCTGGAAAGGATTGGGAGAAGGCGCCCTCTTGAACTGGCTTCTGAAATTGACGAACTTTACAAAATCATTGTCGCCGAACTGAGCACCCGGGAAAAGCTGGCCGAAAAAGCCCTGTCCCTTCTCCAGGAAGCCAGAGATACCCTTCTGGAGGACCCCCGCAATTACGATGTGGCCGAGCTTAAAGTCCATCAGGCCAGAACTATCCTTCAAAGGGTAAGGGATTCAAGGACCTGGGGGAGCACTTACGGGGTGAGGCTTCTGGCCTACGAGCTCGCCTGGCTGGCAGTCCTTCTGGCCCTGCTTATCTTTGAAAAGCCCATAGCGGTGGGCTTATCTTCCCTCTGGCAGGTCACCAGCACCATTACTGGTATGACCATGCTTTTCCCCATGTGGACTACCATGCTGTGGGGAGGGATAGGCGGGGTTGTGGGAGCTTTGTACAGCCTCCACTGGCATGTTTCAGTGCTTCAAGATTTTGACAAAAACCACTGGATGTATTATGTCGTTCACCCCATAATGGGGATAATCCTCGGCGGGATAATCTACCTCATAGCCTCTGCCGGCTTTCTGGCTATGGGGGCTGATGTCACCAGGCTTAACGAAGAACAGCTCCGCTGGCTCCCAGCCCTTATAGCCTGTCTCGCGGGTTTTCGCCAGAAGTTCGCCTATGAGCTTCTGGACAGGATAATGGAAGTTCTCGGACGAAAACCGGAGGTTTAACATGGCACTTCGCTGGTGGGGATGGGGATACGAAGAAATCCGTTATCCACTTGAAAAAAGACCATACTTTCTGCCCGTTTTACAAGAGAGACTCGGGGTAAAGCCTCAGGTTGTCCTTCCTGTTCCTTCTCTGGAGGAGATAGAACTACCTCCCTCGCGCTTGGAGCCAGAAATTAGGGAACAGATTTCCCGGATCGTGGGAGAAGAGAATTGGTCTTCCTCTCACCAGGAACGCCTCTTCCATGCCGTAGGTAAAAGCTACCCCGAGCTCATCCGCATACGCCTCAAGCAGGTAGATAAAGCCCCCGATGCAGTGGTATTCCCCGGAAGGGAAGAGGAGGTCTTTGAGCTTCTGGACCTGGCAGCTCGCTATCGCCTGGCTGTTATCCCCTTCGGAGGTGGCACCACGGTAGTGGGTGGGGTGGTCCCTTCATCCCCTGAAGGGTTCTATGGAACTCTTTGCATCAACCTTAAAAGGATGAACCGGCTTCTCCACCTTGATGAAAAATCCATGACAGCCACCTTTGAGGCCGGGATAATGGGCCCGGAACTGGAGAAAGTTCTGAACGAACGGGGTTTCACCCTCGGACACTTTCCTCAATCCTTTGAGTTTTCCTCCCTTGGCGGATGGATTGCCACCAGAAGTGCGGGCCAAAAATCCACAGGCTACGGGAAAATAGAGCACATGGTCATAAGTCTGAGGGTTGCAACCCCAGTGGGGGCTCTGGAAACTCTGCCCGTGCCCGCCTCCGCTTCCGGCCCCTCTCTCAAGGAACTTCTGGTGGGAAGTGAAGGAGTTTACGGCATCATAACCAGAGCGACCATGCGCATCCATCCCCTGCCTGAGAAAATTGAGCACCTTGGCCTTATATTCCCATCCTTCCTCGAAGGGATAGAAGCCATCCGCGAGATCCTCCAGAAAGGCCTGCGTCCTGTCACCGTCAGGTTATCCGATCCGCCGGAAACCGAAGCCTCTTTAGCCCTCAGGGAGGTGAAGAAGGGATTGAAGGAAACTTTCACCCGTTTAGCCCTTTCCTACCTCAGAAAGAAAGGGTATATACCAGGTGGCAGCCTCCTAATTCTGGGGGTGGAAGGCGAAGAGAAAGAGGTGGAAAGGACTGTAAGGGAGTGTGTCAGAATAGCCCGACGCTACAGGGGTTTAAATCTGGGAAAAGGGGTGGGAGAAAGCTGGTATAAAGAGCGTTTCCTCCTCCCCTATCTGCGGGATGACCTGATAACCTGGGGAGTTATGGTGGATACTCTGGAGACAGCCACGCTTTGGAGCAATCTCCTTGACCTGTACACCCGAGTTAAGGAGGCCATAGCAAGGGCTATTGAAGAAACAGGGAGCCCGGCCTTCGTTATGTGCCACATATCCCACTGTTACCCGGAAGGGGCTTCCCTTTACTATACCTTCCTTGGCCGTCAGCTCTGGGGAAGGGAAATAGAACAATGGTGGCATGTGAAGCGAGCTGCCACAGAAGCCATCGTTGCCGGTAAAGGGACCGTAAGTCACCACCACTCAGTGGGTCTTGACCACAAACCCTGGATAGAAAAGGAACACGGCAAAATCGGAATAGAGGCGCTCAGAAGTGTGAAAAACCTCCTTGACCCCTATGGTATAATGAATCCCGGAAAATTGCTTTAGCTATGCGGTCCCATTACCTGGAATTCCTGAGACGCAAGTTAGAGTACCATCTGCTCGGGAAGAAAAGGCCTCTTCTGGCCGGGTTTAAGATAACTCATCAGTGCAATTTGAAGTGCCAGGCGTGCCCTTTCTGGCGCAGGGACCGGCACCAGATGAGCTATGAACTGGCTGTAAAGACCCTCCACCACCTATACCAGGAAGGAGCCCGGTTACTTATCATAGAAGGAGGTGAGCCTTTCCTCTGGAAAGATAAGAGCCACACCCTGGAAGATGTAGTTCGGGAGGCCAAAAAGTTTTTCTTCTGCACTGCCATTGTCACCAACGGCACCCTTCCCATTGAAACCGAAGCCGATGTGGTATGGGTCAGCATTGATGGGCTGCAGGAATCCCACAATTTAAATCGGGGCAAAAGCTTTGACCGCGTAATTTCCAATATCAAATCCTCTTCCCATCCCAAAATCCTGGCTAACATTACCTTCAGCCGCTTGAACTGGCAGGAAGTGGATGAGCTGGTGAAGTTCCTGGATGGACTTGTCAAAGGTATAACCTTCCAGTTTTACTATCCCTACACCGGAACAGAAGACCTGAGCCTTACCCGCGAGCAAAGAAAATGGGTTCTCCAACGCCTCTTAGCTCTTAAAAGACAGGGTTATCCCATTTTAGCTTCCCGGAAGACCCTGGAAGCTCTCGGAGATAATAACTGGCGCTGCCACGATTGGCTTATAGCCAGCGCTGACCCCGATGGCACCATCCACATTGGCTGCTACTTGAAGGGAAGAGATAAGATAATGTGCGAGTGGTGTGGTTTTGCTGCCCATACTGAAATGTCCATGGCCTTTGACATGGTCCCGGAATCAATAATGGTGGGGAGTAAAGTCTTTGGCTTTAAACTAATTTAAAGCATGCTATAAAGCCATCTACACTTGGCGGGGTAGCGGGGGTGAAGAGCCCACGGGGAAGAAAGCTTTCTTTATGAATGGCCGTAAGGGTGTTCGCAGGAACCTCCTCGCGAACTGCATTAGACCTGAAAACTCCAGGCCCATAGCGGTGGTGGAAAAGGCGCCAGTTAATTCCCGGGAGGTGCAAGGGCCGTCAGGAGGTACCCGAGGACCAGGCTCAAAACCACAAGGAAAGTTATAGCCCACAGAATAATCTGGGACCAGCTCCAGCCTCGCAATTCGGTTGCCTCCCTTTATTCAATGATCACAAGGACCTGGTTCATCTCCACGTCATCCCCTTCCGAAACCATGACCTCCCGCACGATACCATCCCGCGGGGCATGGACTTCGTTTTCCATTTTCATGGCTTCCAGAATGCAGAGAACATCGCCCTTCTTCACTCTGCTGCCCTTTTGCACTTTAACAGCTATGATTTTACCGGGCATTATGGCTTTTACGAGTCCTCCTTCTTCAACGGGGGCTTCGGGTAAAGCGACAGCCTGCGTTTCTGGTTTTTCCTCCAGAATTTCGTATTTGTACGCTATGCCGTTCACCACGACCACATCTGCCCTCAATTCCACCTCATGGGAAGCCCCCTCCACTATAACCTTGCCTTTATCCACTTTCACAGAAAAGGGTTGACCATTTATCCACACCACTCCATCGCCCACTTCCACCTGGTAAACCTCATCCTCTATCCGGAGGCGGAACCTTTCTACCATCTAACCCACCCTCCGACGGGCCTGGCTGCAAGTTTCCAGGGTGAAAAGGAAACCTGAGGTGCTGGGGCCTCCGGAGCCGGAACTGAGGGCGCTTTTGGCTTCCGGTTGGCGGCAATGGAGGCAGCTACAGCGGCTGCTATTTCTTCCTTGAAGCTTACACCCTTTGCTCTCCTTTCCAGGAAGGGCCTTGCCACCTGAGGGAAGAGGGCGTATGAGACCACGTCTTCTTCGCTTCGGGCCAGATCCCCTATTTCTTCGCGCGCTTTTTCCAGCGCTGGTAGCAGGAGATCCGCCGGCCGACAGTCTATCGGTTCCTCATCCCCTATAGCCAGCTGCTTGACTTTGGGGTCAATGGGGCCAGGGGGCCGACCATAAAGACCGCGAATGTAGTCTTTGACCTCCCTCGGGATGACTTTATACCTTTCTCCCATGAGGACGTTGAGGACTGCCTGGGTGCCTACGATCTGGCTTGTGGGTGTCACCAGGGGCGGATAACCAAGTTCTTCTCGAACTCTGGGCACCTCTTCCAGCACTTTGGGCAGGAGGTGAAGGGCTTTCTGTTCTTTCAGCTGGGCGATAAGGTTGGAAAGCATGCCTCCAGGAATCTGATATGTAAGCACGTTGACGTCAACTGTTATCGGAACTTCATAAGCCTTGTATTTTGCCCTGATTTCGCCAAAGTATTTGGCAATTTCCGACAGAAGCTCCAGGTCTAAACCGGGATCCCAAGGCGTGCCCCTAAGGATAGCCACCAGGGTTTCAGTTGGAGGCTGAGAGGAGCCCAGAGCCATGGTGGAAATAGCCGTATCTACTACGTCGGCTCCTGCTTCTATGGCTTTGAGGAGGGTGGCGGTCCCCATACCGCTGGTGTAGTGGGTGTGGACCTGGATGGGGACGGGGACTTCCCGCTTGAGCCGGCTTACAAGTTCGTAAGCAACGTAAGGGGAAAGAAGACCAGCCATATCCTTTATGCAGATGGAATCGGCCCCGAGGTCCACCAGCTCTTTTGCCATTTCCACATATTTTTCAATAGTGTGGACAGGGCTTATGGTATAGGATATAGCCGGCTGGACGTGGGCTCCTACCCTCTTGGCCACTTTCATTGCCCAGGCCATGTTGCGGGTGTCGTTCAAAGCATCAAAGATGCGGAATATGTCAATGCCATTGGCTTTCGCCAAAACGATGAATTTTTCCACGACGTCGTCCGGGTAATGCCTGTATCCCACCACATTTTGCCCCCGGAGGAGCATCTGTAGCTTGGTATTGGGCAATTTTTCCCTCAAAAGGCGCAGCCGCTCCCATGGGTCCTCATTGAGGAAACGCATGGCAGCATCAAAGGTTGCCCCTCCCCACACTTCCATGGAGTGAAAGCCCACTTTGTCCATAAGGGGAGCGATGCGGAGCATGTCTTCAGTGCGGAGCCGGGTGGCCAAAAGGGACTGGTGGGCATCCCGAAAAGTTGTGTCAGTTATCCTTACGGGCTTCATTTTTCCCCCTCCAGGATGTTCTAAACCTTTAACCCCCAAAAAACCCAAACTGTTTCGCACATATATAATTCTACCGGATTTCAGGGCGGAGGCAAAATCCATACCTTTCCCGTGCGGGGGTTATAATTGTGGAGCACGCAAGTTAGCCAGGGTTTGAACGATGGGCTGGGGCAGTTCCTGGCCCAGATTTAATTAACAGCACCTGTGACGGGGATGTGTATGGCTTTCTTCGGCTTTGATATATTTCTCGGGGTCTTTCTCAAAGGCTACCTTGCAACCAGGAGCGCAAAAGTAGTAGGTCTTGCCTTTGTATTCAGTTTTAGCCGGAGCTGTTTCGGTATCCACCCACATTCCGCAGACCACATCTTTTACCTTGGCCATGTGTATCCTCCTTTAAATTTTTGCTCTGCGCAAAAGGTTGGCGTTGCTGACCACACTCACAGAGCTGGTGGCCATAGCTACTTCCGCCAGAAGGGGATGCATCATCCCCAGCACGGCGAGGGGTATCATGATTACATTGTAGAAAAAGGCCCAGAAGAGGTTCTGTTTTATTTTAGCGAAAGTAGCCTTTGATAGTTTCACCGCTTTAACCACGCCCATGAGCTCGCCCTTAACCAGGGTCACGTCCGAAGCTTCAATGGCAATATCGGTTCCAGTGCCTATAGCGATGCCCACGTTGGCCTGTTTGAGGGCTGGGGCATCGTTTATCCCATCGCCCACGAAGGCCACAGGGCTGTGTTTCTCCTGAAGGCGGCGTATCTCATTCAGCTTCTCTTCAGGAAGGACTTCGGCCAGGACGTGGGTGATGCCCAGCTTGCGGGCAATAGCTTCAGCTGTGCGTCGATTATCGCCCGTGAGCATAGCAGTGCGAATTCCCATAGCTTCCAGCTCCCGAACAGCCAGTATGGCATCGCTCTTGAGGGTATCAGCTACGGCGATAAGGCCAAGAAGCTTCCCACCAACCGCTACCAGCATCGTTGTCTGCCCTTCCATTTCATACTCCCGCATTGCTTCTTCCAGTGGGGAAGGGTCAATACCATTGGCTTCAAGGAACCGGCGGCTTCCCACCAATGTTTTTCTGCCGTTCACGAGAGCTTTAACCCCCTGACCCCGGACGGCTTCAAACTCCTGGGGGTTGGCAAGTTCAATCCGCAATTCCTGAGCTTTTTCCACCACTGCCTTGCCCAGGGGGTGTTCGCTTCCAAGTTCGGCGGAGCCAGCCCAGAAGAGTATTTCGGTCGCCTCAGCGGCCTGGTCAGGAGCAACCACGCCAGTTACTTCGGGCTTGCCTTTGGTGAGGGTGCCTGTTTTGTCAAAAACAATGACCTTTACATCTTTCAGGGTTTGGATAGCCTCACCGGAACGGAAAAGGATGCCGTTCTGAGCGCCAAGGCCGCTGCCCACCATCAAGGCGGTGGGGGTTGCCAGGCCCAGGGCGCAGGGGCAAGCAATGATTATAACGGAAATGAAAGCTACAATGGCCAGAGTAAGCCGTCCGGCTTCAGGATTAACCCAGGGGAGGAAATGCGAGGCCCACACTGCTACCGGCTTCAGGGCTTCGGGAAATGCGAACCACAGGAAGAAAGTTGCTACCCCTATCCCAAGCACCACTGGCACAAAGACAGCCGTGACCCGGTCAGCGAACTCCTGGATGGGCACTTTGGAGCCCTGGGCTTCTTCCACCAGTTTTATAACTTGCGCCAGGAAAGTATCTTTGCCCACACGAGTGGCCCGAATTTTGAGGAAACCATCGTGGTTTATGGTGGCACCGATTACTTCGTCACCGGGGCGTTTGTTCACCGGCATGGATTCACCGGTGGCAATGGACTCATCCACACTGCTTTCCCCTTCCACAACAATCCCATCGGTGGGGATTTTCTCCCCAGGCCGTACGAGGATGATGTCGCCCACCTGCAGTTTTTCTACAGGGACTTCTACTTCCTGGCCGTTCACCAGGACGCGGGCTGTTTTGGCTCCCAGTTCTAAAAGCCTGCGGATAGCCTGAGAAGCACGCCCTCTGGCCACGGCTTCTACGTAACGTCCTGTGAGGTGGAAAGCCATGATCATGGCGGCTATGCCCGCATAGTTGGCGATGGGGATGACAAAGCTCAGGGGCCCCGTGAGGAAGGAAGTAACAGTTCCCAGGGAAATCAGCACATCCATGTTGGCATAACCGTGGCGCACTGCGCTCCAGGCGGAGCGATAGGTAGAATGGCCGGCCACCGCAAGCACCGGAAAGGCCAGGAGGATGATGCCGAGGTTGTAGAAGGCTGGAGTGGGCCACATCACACCCATAAGCATCTCCGGAAGCATCCAGAGGATAACAGGGATGGTGAACCCCCACGCTATGAGGGTCCGGCGGCGAGCAATGCGGATCTTCCGCTCTTCCTCGCTTTCGGCCTCCTGGCTGAGCCCTTCCCGTTCAAAGGTCACATCGTAGCCCGCACCCTTCACTGCCGCTACGAGATCTGCGAAGGAAGCAACGCCAGGGATGTATTCCACTGTAGCGCGTTCTGTTGCCAGGTTAACTGAAGCCGAAAGCACTCCTTCTACATCTTTAAGGGCCTTTTCCACATGAGCTACGCAAGAGGCACAGGTCATCCCCACAATAGATAGGCTAACCCTTTCCACCGGCACATCGTATCCAGCATCCCGGATGGCTTTCACAAAGGCAACGATGCCGGTGCCATCGGGGTTGTAAGCTACCGTGGCGCGTTCGGTAGCCAGGTTCACCGAGGCCGAAATCACGCCAGGGACAGCTTTAAGGGCCTCTTCCACGTGAGCCGCACAAGAAGCACAGGTCATCCCTGAAACGGGCAGAGTCAAACTTTTAGCCACAGCTTTTATTCCTCCGGTTAAATTCTCCATCTCAGTTTAATTCAAAGCCTTCCCCCTCTCAACGACAAAAATCTCACTTTTGCCTCCTTTACAGGGAGAAGCAGAGGCTTTGCGGTCCGATTTTAAGCTTTGAAGGATGGCTTCCAGGTTTATTCTACCTTGATGGCTTCTACTGGGCACCCGCTGGCAGCCGACTTAACGCAGCTTTCAAGTTCGGGAGGGGCTTCCCCTTCGGCGGGGTTACCTCCTACGCGGTATTTTTCCACTACCTGGCTTAGGCGATTCTCGTCTTCTTCAAAGAACTCAGGGCATTCGGACCAGCAAGCTCCGCAGCTGATGCATTCTCCCTGAACTATGGTAACTTTAGCCATAGCTCCCTCCGCAGGCAAATTTTATTTTTGAATGCGGATAACCCAATTGTCATCGGTGCCTTCTATGCTGAGCACTTTTAACCCCAGGGCCTCAACAGCCATGGGGATTTCCTTCCTGGAAGGAGGATGGGTCCCCACAACTTCAATTATGTCACCTGCTTCGGCTTTGCGTATGGCTTTGCGGACTTCCACCAGCGGAACCGGGCAGGTTTGCCCTCGCACGTCTACTCTTATCAAAGCCATTTTAACACCTCCATCCTTTAAACGAACTCTGCCATCAGCTTCTGAATTTGCTCCTCGCTGAATTGCCCCAGGGGTTGCTTTACCAGTGGCCCAAAAGCCAGGGCTGGCATCATTTCTTCATAAGCCGGGCGCTCCTCTGTCCGGTAGAAAATCCCGATGGGTATGCGGTCGTCCCACTCCTGCGCTTTCTGGAAGGCCAAATTCAGGTTGGTGGGGTCATAGTGGGGGTCTTCTTCCAACTTGTAAACCCTGGGGCGGTAGAAATCGTAGGCTTGGGCCCGGTTGAAAGTGACACAGGGCTGGAGGACATCTATCAGGGCATAGCCTCTGTGCTTTATGGCCTCGGTGATGAGCCATGTTAGATGGTCCACATCACCCGACCAGGAGCGGGCTACGAAGGTGGCTCCTGCAGCCAGGGCAACCAGCAATGGATTCACTGGCAGCTCTATGGAGCCCCAGGGCGATGTCTTGCTTATCCGTCCGCGCTCGCTGGTGGGGCTGAACTGGCCTTTTGTGAGGCCGTAGACTCTATTGTCCTGAACGATGTCCACGATTCCGATGTTGCGGCGGGCAGCGTGCATCATGTGCCCGAGCCCTTCAGCATAGGCGTCGCCATCGCCGTGGGTGCAGATAACCACCAGTTCATGGTTGGCCATTTTAACCCCAGTGGCCAGGGGTAAGGTTCTGCCGTGCAACCCCATAAAGCCGTTTACGTAGGTATAATCGGGCAGTTTGCTTCCACAACCGATGCCTGAAATTACAGCCACCTGATGGGGTTTGAGGTCAAGTTGGGCCAGAGCCTGCTTCAGGGCATTCCATATTCCGAAGTTTCCGCAACCTGTGCACCAGGTAGGGCGTATGGGCACGTAAAAGTCTCTCACATCTCCCATGGCTACACCCCTTTCATTATGAATTCCGGCGAGAGAGGCCTTCCGTCGTATTTAAGGATGCGTTCCTTGATCTCTATGCCAGTCATCATACGGATAAGGTCTGCCATCTGGCCAGAGTAATTGTTTTCTACAGCGATAAGCCGGCGAGCCCTGCTCAGGATGTTCTTTACGGCTTCAGCGGGGAAGGGCCACACATCTACGATGTGGACCATATTGGCCTTAACTCCGCCGGCATTGAGGCGATCCACAGCTTCCCGCAGAGGGCCGTAGGTAGAACCCCATCCCACGAAGGTTATTTCCGCTTCCTCAGGCCCGTAAAGGCTGGGTGGACGCATCTCGTTCAAGGCGAGTTTAAGCTTGCGCATCCTTTTTTCCATCATCAGGCGTCGGTTTACAGGGTCTTCGGTTATGTGGCCCATTTCATCGTGCTCGTCGCTCATGACTGTATAAACACCTTTCGGATGGCCGGGCACCGCCCGGGGAGAGATGCCATCTTCGGTAAAGGCGTAGCGTTTGTATTCCCTTTCGGGCAGGGCATCCAGCTGGGCTTCGCTCAGAAGTTTACCCCGATCGATCTCAAGCTTTTCCAGGCCCAGGGCTTCCTGCGTTACATCGCGCAAAGATGTTGCCAGGTAATGGTCCGAGAGGACTATAACGGGGCATTGATAGCGTTCAGCCAGATTAAAGGCTCGCCAGCCGGTTTCAAAAGCCTGCTCTATGGTGCCCGGAGCCAATACTATGCGGGGGAATTCGCCCTGTGAAGCGTGCAGGACGAACAAGAGGTCTCCCTGCTCCGTCCTTGTAGCCATTCCGGTGGATGGACCAGGCCGCTGTGCTTCGTAAATTACCACAGGGGTTTCAGTCATTCCCGCCAGCCCCAGGGCTTCCACCATGAGGGAAAAACCACCACCGGAGGTGGTGGTCATAGCCCTTACTCCTGCATAAGCCGCTCCTACGGCCATGTTCAGGGCGGCGATTTCATCTTCCACCTGCATTGCAACAACGCCGTACCTGGCAGCATGAGCTGCCATCCACTCCAGGACGGGGCTGCCTGGGGTCATGGGATACCCGGCTACGAATTTGCATCCTCCCAGGAGTGCACCAAGAGCGAAAGCTTCATTGCCGTTCATGAGCATGCGGCCGGGCATCGCGCGGGGGGTAAGGTGGAAGGGGATGCGGCGGGCGTAGTTTTCCCTGGCCCATTCATAAGCAACCCGCGATACCCTGAGGTTGCTTGCCACCACAGCAGAGCCCTTTTTGCGGAAATTTTCCTGGATTATGCCTTCTATGGGTTCCAGAGGTAGTTCCATAAGCCCCGCCGCAATGGCAAAAGCTACGGTGTTGGCCATGAGCTCTTTTCCACCGACTTCCCTGGCTATGCGTATAATGGGAGCGGGCACTGCCAGAATATCTCCTCCCAGGGTTTCAGGGTTTACCTGGTGGTTTTCGTCGTAAATGATGGCGCCCCCGGGGACTATCTGGCTAAGGTGCCTTGGGATAGCCTCCTCGTCCAAGGCCAGGAGGATGTGAACGGGTTCGCTGTGAGACCAGAGAGGCTCTGTGGAGATTCGCACTGTGGCGAAGTTATGGCCTCCCCTAATGCGGGAGTGGTAGTCCAGAAGCACAAACACGTGGAATCCGCTTCTCATCATGGCTTTGGCGAACCCAGCGCTGCTGGATTCCACTCCCTGGCCTGCTTCACCGGCAGCTCTGACGCTTATCATAGCCTGATCCTCCATGGTTAGATAAGTTTATTCTGACCAAACCCAGACCCCTCGGTTGCTTATGGCATAGAACTCATCGCTGAGGATGCGGTAGTGGTAGTGTTCTTCCAGGGCCAATTTCTGGAACATTGCCTTGCCTCTGGGGTCATCAGTGCGCTCAGCCAGAGTTTTGTAGCGTTCTTCGGCAGCCTTTTCAATATCAATAGCGGTGGCCAGGATCGCTGCTACGCTTTTGGCTTCCAGTTCTTGGGCTTTGTCCCCCGTCTCCGGAGGAACGGAAAACTGCATTGACCTGCTTTCGTATTCAATGAATTCCCCCTTTTGTCGCAGGGATTCCTCCAGCTCTACCAGCTTGCGATAGTGGTAATTCTCAAAGTCGGCCAATTGTTCCAGGAGTTTTTTCCCCATGGGATTGGTGGCTTTGGCCGAAGCTTCCATGTAAATCCGGGCCGCCTTCAATTCAGCCTCTTTGGCAATGGCCAGAGCCTCCTCAAGGGATAGAGATTCGTTTCCCATAGCTTTATCCCTCCGGGTAGAGCAGGTCATCGTAAGCGATTTCCAGGCGCAGTTTATGGCGGGCTTCCTCTTGAGCCAGAGCTAAGAAAAGATTCCGCAGCTCCTGGCTTTCAGCTCTGGCGGCTAAATCGTTATACAGCCTGAAGGAGGCTTTTTCCCTCTGCATGGCTACGATGAGCGCTTCCTGGTAGCTTACGGCAGCGTGAGGTTTTATTTCCACCAGGTAATCGCTTATTTTGAGGTCGGGAACGCCCTCAGGGGTGACAGTCAGCTGGAGCTGGCCCTCTTTTACTTTGAGAAGTTTTTCTTTGTGGCCCATTTCCTGCTGGGCGAATTCCTGGAAAACTTCACGCATCACTGGGTCATCAAGGCGTCCGGCCCAATCGGTGTAAAATTGATAGGCTTCAGTCTCTTTCTCAATGGCAAAGTCCAGAATCTCTTCAGTGCTTTTGAACTTCTCCATGGTCTGACCCTCCAGAAAATTTTATGGCCCCAGGTGAGTCATGGGCCAGATGAAGTCAGCTTCCTCAAATTGAAGGACTGCTTCCCGCTCTTGATCCAGCAACCGGTAATGCCCCCTTTCCATGGAAGCGATGTAGAGGATCATCTTTCGCTCTGGGCTTTCTTCCTCAAATTTTCCTGCGAGTTCAACGTAGAAATCTTCAGCGGCCTTCTCGGCCTGCATGGCCTGCCAGAGAAGCTCGCTCAGGGGGATTTTCTCGCTGGGGAGTTCCAGGCGCGGCAAAGGCACGGGGGTGGAAGGCGGAGGGATAATCTCCTCGCCCGGGAACTTTGATTCCAGCAGACCCTGAAAGTAGCGGCGGTGTTTTTCCTCTTCGCCAGCTAGAAAGCTAAGCCTGTCTTTGAGGAGGAAATTTTTAACCCTGCTGGCCAGCCCTTCGTAGTAAGCTTTGCTATCCATTTCAGCTCGCAGGGCTATCAGAAGCAGGTCCCTGATGCCCATCATAGTTTTTCCTCCTTTTTGATTTTTCTTTCCCACAGGACGCCCACAAGGGGCGGTAGCCAGCAGAGGTTTGAAGCTACCGTCTCAAGGGCTGCGTAGAGATTGGTTGTTGGGCTAAAGCCCATAAGCCTTGCGAGGATAAGGCCCACGGGCACCAGAAGTATAACCGCAAGGCTGGTTAGCATTACGGGATTTCTCCTATACTCGTCAAGAGCACCTCCAAGGCCCCTCCTCTTCTTCCAGAGAAAGAAGAGCCCCGAGATGTTCGCCCCTATTTGGTCGCTAAGGGCGTACAGGTAGGGTATGTAAAAGCCCTCAACACCGTATACGTTTACCCCTAAAAGGCGTGAGAAAAAGTCTACAACCCAGGGGGAAACCATACCCGCTAACTTGCCCCAGCCATAGGCTTCCGCCATGGAAAGGCTCTTACCCATTAATCTGCTTGTTAGGGCATAAAAGCCTTCAAAGATGCTTTCCCCTTCGCCAGAAAAGCTACGGACAACCCATTCGCTAAAGGGATTACCCCTAAAGCCCATGTGGTCTAAAAGCGCCCCCAGGGAAAGCCCCAGTATATACCCCAGGAGGGTGTATCTAAAAAGGCTCCTGAACTCTCGGCCTTCTTCTATGTGATTTCCTTCCACGGAGTTCTCTCCTATCTCCCAGAGCTTTTCCTTCTGGCGCAGAGAAGGGGTCTGTCAAGGCCTTGTCACCATTACACTCCGTAGCGCTCCTCCTTCCATGGGTCAGCATTGTTGTGGTAACCTCTCTGTTCCCAGTAGCCGGGCCTGTCCTCGGCGGTGAACTCCAGTGCCCGTACCCATTTAGCGCTCTTCCAGAAATACCGTTTCGGGACCACAAGCCGGAGTGGGTAACCGTGTTCAGGCGGGAGGGTAACCCCATTCAACCTGTAGGCGAGCACCACGTCATCGTCCAGAAAAGCTTCCAGGGGCAAATTTGTGGTGTAGCCGTATTCACAGTGCACTACCACAAAGCGCGCATCCGGGAGCAGCTTTACCTTTTTGAGTAGATCCTTTGGGGAAACTCCCTCCCACACCGTATCCAGCACGCTCCAACCGGTAACGCAGTGGACATCAGCCACCACGCGGACCAAAGGCATCTGGAGGATATCCTGGTAGGTAAAAGTGACCTCTTCCTGAACTCGGCCGAAGATACGCAGGTTCCAGGTTTCTGGGTCAAAGGGGGGGATTGGTCCCACGTGCAGGACTGGGAGTTTGTTTACTACTCGCTGGCCTGGGGGTATGCGAGCCATGATGTTCCTCCATTGTTTGCATGCTTATTATAACAGAGCCTTTGTTTCAAAACAAGAGGGCCTCTGGTTTTGCGATGTCTTCTGCGAAGAGGCCGCCAGAGGCCCTTCCAACCCCCTGCACCGCCCTCTAAACCACCAACATCGCCATATCCCGTCCGAAAAGCCCGAGCCTGTCGCCCTCATGCACGGGGTAGTCAAAGTCAAGTTTAGTGGTAGGGAAACCTTCTTCTACTTTTTGGTAGCGCAACCAGGGTGCCATGGAATTGCGCGTGGCAAGAAGCCTGCCGTTGAGGAAGACGTGGGCGATTTCCTCTACAGGGATCCCCAGGCGCTTCAGGACATCACCCACTGTTTCTCCGCTTTCTACCTCCAGTTTCACAACTGTATTCCTGTCACCCCTGAGCTCTGGCCCGAACCTTCGGAGCTTACCGTAAAGATGAACCTCCACCATGCCCTTTACTCCGTGCATTTTTCCGTGAAGAAAATACTATTGAAACATCCTTTGCACAGTGACAAAAGTCTCAACAGTGGGGGTGTGGAACGCTCCAGAGCGTGCCGTCCTGTGCCTGCTTGAGGGAGGAAGGGCACAAGCTCCTTCCCAGGGATTCGGAAATGCCCCAAAAACCTCAAAAAGGGAGCCATCAACCACCCCCTGCATCCCGCCCACGAGTGGGACCCAGAACCATGGCAAACCCCAAGCCCACGAGGGCGGGGAAAATCGGGGGGTG
>JANXAG010000023.1 GCA_025062375.1 Anaerolineae bacterium
ACTTGTGATTATTTCAACCAATTATACCACCCAGGCCAGTTTTGTCAAAGAAGCGAGGCGCTGGAAAAGAAAATTGTTGACCTTTTGCGTGAGGCTATACGCTTGCATTATCTGCATTAAACTTCGCCATCCTGTTACTATGGGGGTGCCAAAATTTGAGGCTTTCTTAACTTACCTTTCACCAATCTGTCATCTTTAACAGGCAGCAGTGCTTCTACTGATGCTGACAGGCTTTTAGGATCGGCAGCCTCGGTGGAGTCTGGTGCAGCTGCGGCGGTGTTGGAAGAGGGCTGGATTTCCCGAGGACTCTCCGTTGGGTGAGCGAATTCGGGAAAAAACAGTTGGTGACAGCCTATTTCCCGAAAGGAGTACAAGCTCACCGCTGTCAGACAGCCCAGGTTAGCGGTCTGGTCTGCGTCTTGTCTGCGGCAAGTTCCGGATTCCCCGAATATCCACTCCACGAACTGCTGGCTGTTTTGGTCCAGGCCGCCGCCCAGGGGGAAAGGCCCCTTCAGGAATGCGGCAGTAGGGTCAAAGGCAAGCCTCCTTTCTGATGAACTTCTTCCCTCCGGGCCTGTAGTCCAATACCCTCTGGTGTCCGTTGGGTAAGCTCCCCCGGGGAAATAGGGCGAGAGCGAGCGAAAGGGGGGAAGAGGCCCTGGGTCTATTACGTCTGCAGGTGCTGGCCTGGGAGAGAGCAGAAGGAGAGATTAAACAAGCGATAAGGGTGCGGGGGGTGTACAGGGGTCCAGAGGGGACGCAAACCTCACCCAAATCAGGAGGAAGTGGAAAAAGGGTGTAGGTGGTAATTAAAGTTTAGTTTTTTGACAAGCCTTTGGTTTTGCCTTATAATATAACCGAAAGGGCGAGTAGCTCAGCGGAAGAGCGCGCGGCTCACATCCGCGAGGTCGGGGGTTCGAAACCCTCCTCGCCCACCTTAAAAGCAAGCCCCATAAAGGGGCTTTGTTTTTAAGGCTTCCCTAAGAATGGAAAGGGGGGAAGCACGAATGCTGGAAGGCTCTGTCCTGGTCCTCAATTCCACGTACGAACCGCTGAGCATAGTCTCGGTGAGAAGAGCTATAGTACTTGTCCTCAAGGAGAAAGCCGAGATTGTAGAAGCTACTGATGCCTATTTGCGTTCTGAAAAGCTGTGTCTTCCAGTTCCCCTGGTCATAAGGCTTGTGGCCTATGTGAAGGTGCCAAAGTTTATCAATATTCCCCTTACTCGCAAGACTGTCCTGGCGCGGGACCATTACACATGTCAGTACTGTGGGAGGCAGTTGCCCAAGAGTGAGCTCACTCTGGATCATATAGTTCCCCGTCGCAAGGGTGGGAAAACCGAATGGGAGAACGTGGTTACCGCATGCAAGATATGTAACCATCGCAAAGGGGATCGCACTCCTGAAGAAGCAGGCATGCGCCTCATTGCGAAGCCTTGCCGTCCCCGCTATATGGTGTTTGTCCTCTTAGGGGAAGCTCGGTGCCACGAAGCCTGGAGGAAATACCTCTTTGTTTAACTAAATATCCCAAATTTATCCCAAATATCCCAAATGCCCCCAGCTTTTGGATAAAATTCCAGCCTTTTTGAACGGGAGGTATTGATGTCACCCGGGAGGCGTAAGGCCTTGGTAATAGGTTGTGTTTTCGCCACCATCACTCTCATTCCTTACATTGTGGCTTTCGCTTCCCAGGGCAGTGGGTGGCGTTTCTCCGGTTTCCTCATCAATGTGGAGGATGGTAATTCATATATCGCCAAAATCCTCCTGGGCTCAAAAGGGGATTGGTTATTCCACACACCTTACACTACCATGCCCCACCCGGGTTCGCCAGTATATTTGCCATATATCCTTTTAGGGAAAGTAGCGGGCGTTATTGACTCTCACACTTTTCTGGTGGTGCTCTTCCATAGCTTTCGGGTTGTTTCCATTATCCTGCTGGCTTTGGCTTCCTACGATTTTCTCTCGCTTTTCCTCCCCTCTGAAATCCTCCGGACCTGGGGTGTTATCCTGAGCCTTGCGGGTGGGGGATTAGGCTGGGTTCTTCTCCTCAGGGGTGAGGCTGAGTGGCTGGGTTCTCTGCCCCTGGATTTCCTCTCTCCCGAGAGTTTCGGGTTCCTGGCAGTATTTCTGTTGCCCCACCTTACTTTAGCCAGAGCCTTGTTGCTCTGGACTATCACAGGCTATCTCAAAACCGGAGGCTGGCGTTGGGGCCTCCTGGCTCTGGTTATGGGCCTCATTCATCCCCTGGAAACAATTACTCTCTGGCTGGTAGTAATAATCTACGGTGCTATTGAAACCGTCAGGTCGAGACCTATAAACAACCCTGCGCCCCTTTTTCTTTTTCCCGCCCCTATAATTTTTTGCCTTGCCTTTTTGACCTTGACCCATCCTTTCTACAAGGTCTGGAACGCTCAAATAAATGTCCGAGCTCCCCATCCCCTGCATTATCTGATAGCCTATGGCTGGGCTATTCCGGCGTTTGTGATAGGTGCGCTAAAGATTACAAAGGAACCTCTTGGAGGTCTTCCCGTGGCTTGGGCAGCGGTAACACCTTTACTGGTCTACCTGCCAACTACATCCCAGCGCCGTTTAGCCGAAGGGGTATGGATTGCTATAATAGCCGTTGCCCTGAGAGCCTTTGAAGGTCGAGAACGACTGGCAATTTTATGGCTTGCGCCCCTTTTGATAACTTCGGCGGTTATTTGGATCTGGAGTTTCACCCCGGCTCTGAACCCTTCCCCACCTGTTTTCTTGCCTCAGGATAAAGTGGAAGCCTTTGAAGCTCTCAGGGTTATGGCCAAACCTGGAGATGGGGTCATTGCTTCTTATTTAACAGGCAATGCTCTACCGGCGTGGGCTCCTGTCAGGGTTCCCCTGGGCCACGGCGCCGAAAGTTACCTATATGAGCTCTGGGAGGCAAGGGTTAAAGATTTCTTCTCCGCGGAAACCACCCATGATTTCAGGCTGGAACTCATGCGAACAGCTCGCATCCGTTGGGTTTTCTGGGGGCCAGAAGAGCGAGCCCTGGGTGGGTGGTCCCCCGATTCTATGCCTGGATTGTGCAAGCGTTACTCCAATGCTGGTTATTCCATCTGGGAAATTTGTGATTGAGAGGAGGGAATATGAGGGAAATAATAAGCACTGAAAAAGCTCCCCCTGCTATAGGGCCTTACTCTCAAGCGGTAAAAGCCGGGAATTTTCTCTTTGTAGCGGGGCAAATCGGCATTAATCCGGCTACCGGGCAACTTGAGGAAGGGGTCGAAGCTCAGACCCGGCAAGCTCTCCTCAATCTTAAAGCTATATTGGAGGCGGCCGGGGCTTCACTGGACAACGTAGTAAGAGTTGGGGTTTTCCTGCAAGATTTGAAAGACTTTCAGGCCATGAATGCTGTTTACGCTGAATTCTTTCCTCAATTTCCTCCTGCCAGAACTACGGTGCAGGTAGCAGCTCTTCCGCGAGGAGCTTTGGTAGAGATTGACGCTATAGCCATATTGCCATGAAAAAAATAGTTTTTACTACCTGCAAAGGTTGTCTTGAGTTGTTTGCTTTGACAATTTCGTGTCATTGTGAGGGGTAAGGTATAGTTTTTCCCCGCCCTCGTGGGCATAGGGTTTGCCATGGTTTTGGGTCCCACTTGTGGGCGGGGTGCAAGGTTGGCTGATCGCTCCCTTTTTGAGGTTTTTGGGGGTACATCCCCCAGACCCCCTGCCATGGGGCAAGCCCCCTGGACCCCCAATTTTCCCGCCCTCGTGGGCATAGGGTTTGCCATGGTTTTGGGTCCCACTCGTGGGCGGGGTGCAAGGGTTGGCTGATCGCTCCCTTTTGGAGGTTTCTGGGGGCACATCCCCCGGACCCCCTGCCATGGGGCAAGCCCCCTGGACCCCCGATTTTTCCCACCCTCGTGGGCATAGGGTTTGCCACGGTTCTGGGTCTCACTCGTGGGCGGGGTGCGAAAGGTGGTTGATCGTTCCCTTTTTGAGGTTTTTAGGGGCACATATCCCAGACCCCTTAGACTTCCGATTTTCCTCACCTTTGTGAGCTTGAGGTTCGCCAGGGTTTCACGATGAACCATAGGCCCTAGATTTTCTTGTCAAATGCCTGTTTCCCTTTTATAATATCCCCCGGAGGGGAAAGATGAATGCTGATATCAGCATAAAACGGAAAATTCTGGGGATTGTCCTGGAAAAAGCTCGCACAAAAGCCGGTAAAACTCTTAAAGAATGCGCCAGGGCTATAGGCGTTACTCCTCTATACCTGGCTAAAGTGGAAAAGGGGGAAAAGGAATTGGATTTGGCCCAGCTGGAGATCCTGGCTCGCTTTTTGGGTTTTCCCCCTCTGGTCCTCTGGGAAGGAAATCTGGATAGCCCCCACTCTGAGAGTCCCTTCCCTCCACCAGAAGAGGCCGTAAAGGTCAGGCGTAAAATTATCGGTTTGCTTCTGGAAAAAGCAAGAATTCAGGCAGGAAAAAGTCTCTCGGAAGCCGCCAGGTTTCTGGGAATACCAGCTCGCACCCTTAAGGCTTACGAAAAGGGAGATAAGCCTGTCCCTCTCTCCCACTTGGAAACCCTCGCCGAATTCTACGGACTGGGCAAAGATTTCTTCCTTCAGCAGGCTCTTTTCAGTGAAGATGAAAAGCTTCACAGGGAAATCGAAAATTTCCTCAAACTACCAGAAGAAATTCGCGCCTTCGTAGCTAATCCTTCCAACGTGCTTTACCTCAAATCTGCTTTGCATCTCAGTAAACTCTCTACTCAGGCTTTGCGGGATTTTGCCGCCAGCCTCCTGGATATAACCCTTTAAGGTGTTGAGAATGCAGGAACGATTTCTGGAAGTCTTCAAGGCTCGCAACCTCAAAGAGTGCCTGGAGCGATTTCTGCCCATTGCCGTAGAAGCAACTGGGGCAGAAGGGGGCTCCATTCTGGTGGTCTCCGGAGAAAGGTTGGCAGTGAAATGGGGTAAAATTCCTCCGGAAGCCCTCTCTATCCTTGAAAGCTGGGAGAAAAGGATTGCCGAAAGGCTGAGGGAAGGTGCATGGAGTTTCTCCTGGAAAGAGTCGCTTCCCATTGCGGAAATGGCCCTTCCCAACAACGCCGGTCGCCTTTACAACCTCCCCATTATTTCGGGAACTCAGGTGGCAGGGGCGTTGAGCCTGACGGGAGGCTACAACTATAAGCTTTCTCCAGAGGCTAAACGCAATCTATCCAGTCTTCTCCTTCCCTTCAGCCTGGTCCTGCCCCTCTACCTGAAACTCGATAGCGCCCTAAGAAGGGTAGAACATCTGGAGCTTTTCTTTCAGATGAGCCAGCACCTTGTATCCACCTTTGACCTCAATAAGCTTCTTTTAGACACAATGGAAATAACAAGCTTCGTGCTGGATGTCATGGCAGCTTCGTTGCTTCTCATAAAAGAAGGGACCGATGAGCTGGTGCTGGAGGTAGTTTACGGTCAAGGAGGGGAGGCGGTCCGAAGGGTTAAGGGCAAAATTGGAGAAGGACTTGTGGGCTGGGTAGCTCAGAACGGCAAGCCCATCATAGTAAACAATGTACAAAGTGACCCCCGCTTCAATCCGAAAGTGGACGCTCGCACGGGCATTCTCGCCCATTCCATAATATGTGTGCCGTTGCAGATTAAAGGTAAAACCATAGGCGTTCTCGAAGCCATTAATAAGCGATCGGACAACGGATTTGATGAGGAAGATCTCAAAATCTTAAGCACCATAGCCGCCCACGCAGCTATAGCTATAGAAAACGCTAAGCTGCACCTCTCTCTAAAGGAAGAAAGGGATAAACTTCTGCGGGTGCAGGAGGAAATAAGACAAAGTCTGGCCCGTAACCTCCACGACAGCACCCTGCAGTATCTTTCCGCTATATCCATGGGTCTTGAGCACCTCAGTCGCCTCTTGGAGGTGAAGCCAGAAGCCGTAAAAGCAGAGATTGATGCCCTCACCAAGATGACCAAACAGGCTATAAAGGAGGCAAGGCTTCTTCTCTTTGAACTTCGTCCCCTCGTCCTTGAAAGCCAGGGACTCATTCCTGCTCTCAGGGCCTACGTGGAGCAGCTCAACAGTACCGAGCATTTCTTCACGCACCTGGAGGTTGAAGGGGTGAACAGACCGCTCAAGCGGTCAGTGGAGCGTAATATCTTCTCAATCGTTCAAGAAGCTATAAATAATGTGGAAAAGCACGCTAAGGCCAAAAATGTGTGGATAAAGGTAACTGCTGACGGAGATTACTTGTCTGTCAGTGTGGTTGATGATGGCGTTGGCTTCAACGTTAAAGAGGTGCTCAGCAGGTATGAAGAGCGAGGAAGCTTGGGCCTCCTCAACATGCAGGAGAGAGCAAAGGCGATCGGAGCTCAGCTTTCTATAAGGTCAAACCCTCAGGGGCCAGGCCGGGGCACCATCGTATCCCTGCGGATACCCCTTTCGCTGGCGGTTGAATCAGGGGAGGAAAAGAACAAATAAGCTTTCCCGGGTCAGGATGAAGGCCGTCTTTTTCCTCTCGTCCACTGCGAAGTCCACGATTTCCAGAGATTCTTCCTCTTTGCCGAAAACAAATTGCCTTAAGAGCTTTCCCCCTTTGTCCAGTTCTATTATCCTTTTCTGTCCCGAGTCGGCTACGTAAAGGGGATGCCGGGGCTTCTCCAGGTCTTCTTCAGGGAAAGTAAAGATGGCTGATGGGCTTGCGAGCGGCCTGTCCAGTTGCTCCATTTCAAAGGGAACTTGAGTCCCGCCCAGGAATTTCAGGATTCGCCCATCGGCCATAAGCAGGTAAACGTAGCCATCCAGGGCGAAATCTCTTACTTCTTCCATGCCAATGGACCTCGGGAAGTAGGGGGTGGGGGGAGAAGGATAGCCACCCTCTCCAGGAATATACCTCCAGATCTGTCCCTTGGCTCTGTCTAAAATGTAAAGCCTTTTGTCCAGGGTTTTCATCCGGTCGGAATAGGAAAAGCCGGGTGCAAGGCTCAGATGGCGTATGGCACCCCATGGGAAGGTGATCCGGTAGAGGTTGGCAGATGAATCTAAAACCAGGAGGCCCTTTTCAGTTTCAGGCTGGGGGGAGAGGTAAAAGGCCATCTCTATGAGTTCACCCACCACTAAATCTTCCACAACCTGCCCTTTCTTGAGCAATACTATCGGCTTATCGGGATCTGCAAGGGCATCGCCAACTTCATTGAGTCGGTAAAGGTAAAGCTCATCGGTCCCTGAATCCAGAATGTAGATATCCCTGCCGTTTACCACAAGGCGGCGGGGCTCAAGTTTTGCTCTCTGAAAGCGCTGGAGGGTTATGACGGGAAAGTTGCGGATTATTTTGTAGGTTTTATCGTATTGCTCCTGAAAGGCTTTTTCCACTTCCTTGAGCTGAGGGGCCATGGGACGCAGCAGGCGAGCTTCTTCTAACGCTCTGGCGGCCGCTTTTAGAGCTTCACGCTGGACGGTTATGTCCTGGGCGGAATTGGCTTGAGAGATAGCAGCTCTGGCATTCTGAAGCAAATGGTTGAGCCGGCTGTTCACAACTCTTACTTGCTGGAAATAAGCCAGAAGCACCAGGAAAATTACCAGCAGAGGAAGCGCCAGGGCGATGGCCTTAGCCCAGTGGTTCCGGGCCTGAACAGGTTTCCGCGCGGGTTCTCTGGCTGGTGCCAAAAGTTCCCAGGCCTGTCGGCCCAGCCCCTTTAACTTTTCCATCAGGGGTCTAACAGAGGGTGCAGGTGGGCTGACCTCAAGTTCCAGAACAACCCCCCAGCTTCTGGGACCAATGGTTTCCTGGATAGAAGTTAGGATTTTCTCGCCTTTTTCACCCCTAACAAGCCCTTCCAGATGTCGGAGGGTGACTTCGTCAACGGCAGGAACGAGGGCAAGGGTACTCCCGCTTTCCAGGGGGAAGGAGAAAAAGTGAGGCTTCGGTTCAGGGCTCTCCCCGGGCGCGGGGGAACTACCAGTGATGCTTTTCAATTTTCCCCGCTGCTGTATGATTACAGTCACTGGCCCAGCGATGGCCAGGTAAGCTTCGGTTTTCCCTTCGGCCAGGCAAAATATGGCTCCCCTGGCCTGTCGGGAATAGAGGAGGTAGCCCGCTGCAGACATTGCCTTCTTCAGAGCGCCTATAACTCCTCCCCTGTAGGAATAAAAACTATCCCTCAGGCTTTCCTCAACCCTCGCAAAAAATGCTTCGGGGGTTGTCCTGAGGTAGGAAGCAGGAATGAAAAGGACGTAGAGTTTTTCCTTTCTTTTGGCGAAGAGAGGCGGAGCAAATTGCCTCGGTTCAACTCCGAAGGAGCTTATCCTCATTCTATCTCCCAACCAGTTCGTGGAGAAAGCGGCGAAGTTCCTCCTCCTCCAGGGGGCCTATATGACGGCGCAGAAGGGTTCCATCGGCTTTAATGAAATACGTTTCAGGGACGCCCGTGACTCCAAATAGCCTCGCCAGTTTTCCCCCCGGGTCCTTTCCAGCTGGAAAGGTTATCTCCCATTTCCGGAGGAACTCCAGGGCTTTGCTCTCTGCATCTTTGTAGCTTATCCATACAAAAAGGGCCTCTTCTTCATCTGCATTTTTCCAGATAGGGACCTCTTTCAAACATTCTCTGCACCAGCTGGCCCAAAAATGCACCACCACTGGTTTACCGCCCGGTATTGTGAGGGTGGAGCCATCGTAAAGGACAACGGAGATGGGGGGGATTTTATCGCCTTCCTTTAAACTTGTTGATTTTGTGGAGGCCAAGAGGAAAAACACAGCCACAACCAGAAAGGCTATCGCTAACACCACGATGGCTCCGGATATCGCTGGAATCGCCAGTTTCGTCTTACCCATTGAACCTCCTTTACCAGTAGACACGTTGCCTTTCTTCCCACACTCTCCTGTATACCTCTACAGTCATTTCGGCAATTTTCTCCCAGTTGTACTTTTCCACCACCTCTTGATAGGCGTTTTTAACCCTCAGCTCTGTCCAATGAGGATTTTCCAGGGTGTGAAGTATACCCCAGACGAGGGATTCCACGTTGTTGGGATAAACGGTTATGCCGGTCTCGGCGTGGCGGACCACTTCCGCAAATCCGCCCACTTCGGAGACCACTACGGGGCAGCGAGCAGCCATTGCCTCCAGGGCTACTATTCCAAAGGGTTCGTAGAGGCTCGGAAACACTGCTACATCGGCTACTTTGAAGAGCCTGTCCCGGTCTTCGTCGGGAATGAATCCCGTGAAAAGGACTTTGTGAGCTACGCCCAATTCCCATGTTCTGTGGCGCAAATGCTCCAGCATGGGGCCTGTGCCCACTATTACAAATTTAGCTAAGGGGAAACGAGCCAAAACCAAGGGGACAGCCTCCAGCAAGATTTGCGGCCCTTTTTCTTCCACCAATCTCCCCACAAAAAGGACTATTTTTTCTTCAGGCAGTGCATACATATTGCGAAACTCGCTTAAATCCACCCCTTCCCAGCGGTCAAAACGCTCAGGCTTGATGCCATTGGGGATTACGTCAATTTTATCCTCCGGCACCTGAAAATACTCCCGCACTTCCCACGCCATGTGTTTGCTGCAGCAGATCACCCTCCAGGCTTCGTAGGTAAGCCACCATTCAGTGCTGTGAATAGCTTCGGAAGTCTGGCTGTGGAGGTAGCCCCGGCCCCGGCCTCTTTCGGTAGCGTGGATTGTGGCAATAAGAGGGGTTTTATGGGAGCGCTTGAGAGCACAGCCAGCGAAAGATACAAGCCAATCGTGCACATGGATTATCTCAAATCCACCGGTCTGGTTCCAGAGCTCATGAGCTTTTTCCTGAAGATGGAGGTTCGTTTTCCAGGCAATGGTGTAGATATCCCCATTTTCCCTCGCAGGTTCCACTCTGTAAACCTTTACCCCATCTACCACTTCATAGGGTTCTCCTCCAGCCCAGGCGGGGGTCAATAAATAAAGGTCAATCCCTTTCTGGACTAAGGCGGGGCTAAGTTCCGTAACATGCTTTCCAAGTCCGCCTACAATATGAGGGGGGTATTCCCAGGAAATCATTAGCACGCGCATTTCTTTCCCCCAGCCGTTTTCAATCAGCTCCACGGAGGGCTTGAGTTTTAAACTGATGCCAAACCCTTTCCCTTGTGATCCTGCCTTCTGCCGAGGTTTCCTTCAGGGCCTTTATCAGCACTTTCGTCGCCACGTAGGCTGGCCAGGCAAAAGGCCCTGGTTCCGCTCCCGAAATCTTCCTATATTCCTGGGCAAAAGTTTCTTCGGGCTCCCTTTCGCCCCCGAAGCACCAGCTTCCCCTTTCCCCCGCAAGAGCTTTGAAGGGGGAAGAGCAAAGCTCAGGCCGGCCCCAGAATTCCCCCCTGAACCCGTTTTGCCTGAGTTTCAACAGAACTTCAGCACCCGTTGAAGAGTCTCCGGGCCAGAAAGCCACGCGGTAGCTTTGAGGAGTAGGAGGAAATTCCGGGTAGCAGTAAAAATCCAGATTCTCGGCCGGACAGGAAGATGAAATTTCTCTGTAAACTGCCGAGCCAGGGCAGGAAAAAACCAGGATTTTCCCTTCAGAACACAGGATTCTGGGCCATTGAGGAGGATAGGGGTAGACCTGGAAAGCTCCTTCTCCCAGCTTCCCCTTTTCCAGAACAGGTATCGGGATTACGAGGGGTAAATGATAGCGGGCGTAGATGGGGAAAGCGGCGAGGGTCGTTTCCTCCGACAGATGGCCAATTACCCCCACGACGTCCGGGTCAAGGGAGATTTTGCCCGCAGCTATAATGGCTTCAGCAGGTGAGTTTCTATCGTCCAGAGCCACCAGTTCCAAACGGTATTTTCCCAGCTCCCGGGAAGCGTTTGCTTCCCGAACGGCCAGTTTAACTGCATATAGGGCATCATAACCTTCAGCCCGATGGAGGCCCTCAAAAGGGGCCACCAGCCCAATCTTAACCACTGGGGGAACACTTCCCGGGAGAGTACACCCTGCCCCCAGTATCAGGAGGGCAAGGCTTACTGCTTTAAGCTTTCTCACTTGAGGATTTCTCCCCTCCGCTCATGGATTCTCCCGCAAATTGGACGAAGGGCCGCAGGAGGGAGGAAAATTCCATGGGGAAAATGAATTTGGTGGCGGGGCTTTGGCCAAGGGACTTTAGAGCTTCAAGGTACTGGAGGCTCATGGTTTTGGAGTCAACAGTCCTGGCCACATCAAAGATTTTCTGGAGGGCAAGGGCAAAACCTTCGGCTTTGAGGATAGATGCCTGGCGTTCTCCTTCTGCTGTGAGGATGAGGGCCTGGCGCTGGCCTTCAGCTTTGAGGATGGCGGCCTGCTTTTCGCCTTCGGCTACTTTTATAGCTGATTCCCTCTTGCCGTCCGCTTCGGTAACCATAGCACGGCGAGTCCTTTCAGCGCTGAGCTGGCGGATCATGGCTTCCTGCACATCCCTTGGCGGGAGGATTTCCCTTATCTCCACGCTTGTGACTTTCACCCCCCACCTTTCTGTGACTTCGTCCAGTTTAGTGCGGAGGATGCGGTTTATCTCTTCCCTTCTGGCCAGAACATCATCCAGCTGGATATCGCCGATTACAGCTCTCAAAGTGGTGGTGGCAATACCCTGGGAAGCGCCAGCGAAGTTCCTCACCTGGATTACGCTGTCGACAGCGTTCACCACGCGCCAGTAGACCAGGAAATCCACGTCTATAGGGGCGTTATCTTTAGTGATGCAGGTTTGGCGAGGTATTTCCAGGTATTGCTCCCTCAGGTCCACCTTCACTGCAACTTCCACGAAAGGTATAAGGAAGACCAGGCCTGGCCCCCTTTCCCCAACGCATCTTCCAAAGCGGAATATGACAAGTCTCTCGTATTCCCTGACGATTTTAATGGCCATAGGGGCAATTATGAAGATCAAAAGGATTAAAAGGCCTAGACAAAGGGTTTCTGCGGCCATTGTGCACCTCCAGGCTTAATTTTAAGAGCATTATAAAGGCTTTTGAGGCCAAATGCAACTACATCTTTCAGAACTTCTCGCCACGCAACCAATCTCCTTGTGGGATAGCTGAAGGTTTTTCAAGTTCTTGACAACTGAACAGATTTGTGTTATAATTCAAACAAAAATGAACAGAGCCGATCCATGCTCCCGGAAGAGCGTCACCAGTTAATCCTGCAGCTTATAGAAAGCAAAGGCTCAGTCAGTGTATCTGAGTTGTGCAAGCATCTTGCCGTCTCAAGCATGACCATCAGGCGGGATCTGGCTGAACTGGAGCGTTCTGGACTGATCCGCCGCGTATATGGAGGTGCCGTCAGTGCCCGCGGACGTAGCTATGAGCCCCCGTTCCTCATCCGCTCCAGAGAACGCCGCGCCGAAAAGGAACGCATAGGTCAGGTAGCCGCCTCTCTTATCCGCAACGGCGAAAGCATCGCCCTGGATGTGGGAACTACAACTTTGGAAATAGCACGCCACCTGGAAAACAAACGTGATTTGACCATTATTACCCCAAGCCTCCACATCGCCAATGTTTTAGCCAATAAGCCGGGAATCCGCCTCATCCTGACAGGCGGAATACTCCGTTCGGGAGAACTATCCCTGGTAGGGTTCCTGGCTGAGCGCGCCTTCGCAGAGTTTTACGTGGATAAATTGTTCCTGGGCATCGGCGGTATAGACTTTGAAGCAGGCCTTACCGAGTTCAACCTGGAAGATGCTCAAGTTAAAAAGGCTATGCTGGCTTCGGCCAAGGAACGCATCGTGGTGGCTGATTCAAGTAAATTCGGCAACATCGCTTTCGCTTCGGTTGCGCCCCTCTCAGCTATCCACAAGATTGTCACCGATTCCTCCGTTGACCCGGCTATTGTCAGGCGCCTTAAAGAAATGAATATAGAGGTCATACTGGCTTAGGAGGGCTAATAATATGAGCACATGGCTGCGGGAATTTTTCGGTGTAGAAAAGCCTGTTATCGCCATGGCCCATTTCCCACCCCTCCCTGGCACGCCTCTTTACGACGAAAAACAGGGTATAGAAGGGATTTTAAAAAGCGTCGCCTCCGATGTTGAAAAGCTTCTCGCAGGAGGAGTGGACGGTATCCTCTTCTGCAATGAAGGGGACCGGCCCTATACCCTCAAGGCCCCCCCCGAAGCTATCGCTGTCATGACCCGGGTCATCACTGAAGTGGCTCCCAGAGATCGCCCCTTTGGCGTGGATTTCCTCTGGGATCCAAAAGCCGCCCTCGCCATAGCTTTCGCTACGGGCGCTTCTTTTGTGCGCGGTGTTTTAACCGGTGTTTACGAGAGCGATATGGGCCTGTGGAATACCGATGCCGCTGACCTTCTGCGATACCGCCGTTATATAGGGGCTGACCGCATCAAGGTGTTCTGCAATATCACCCCGGAATTCGCTTCTCCACTAGGCACCCGTCCCGTAGGTCTTATCGCCCGCAGCGCTGTGGTCTCTTCCCTGGCGGATGCCATCCTCATCTCTGGACCTATGGCTGGTGCAGAACCGGATCTCTCCCTCATCCGCGAAGCTAAAGCCAGTGTGGGCGAGCAGGTCCCAGTGCTCCTCAACACAGGAGCAAAAGTGGAAAACATACGTCAGTTCCTTTCCGTGGCCGATGGAGTAATCGTGGGGTCCAGCCTCAAGGTGGAAGGCTACACCTGGAATCCGGTGGATCCGGAAAGGGTGCAAGCTTTCATGGCAGCCGTAAAAGAAGTCCGCAAAGCCCTCAAGGAGTAGAGGTTATGGCTGATTACCTTCTGGGAATCGATATCGGCACCACCGCTACCAAAGCCATTATCTGCCGTGTAGATGGTGCTATTGTGGCCGAAGCAGAAGCCCCCGCTACTCTCAAATCCCCACAGCCGGGCTGGGCAGAAGAAGACCCTGAGGAGTGGTGGGGCAATGTGGGAAAGGTTACTCGCCTCTGCTTGGAAAGAGCAAACCTTCCACCCACAGCCATCGCTGGGGTCGGCGTTAGTGGCATGGTTCCTACCCTCATCCTTTTGGATAGAGAAGGCCGCGTTATACGGCCATCCATCCAGCAGAACGATGCAAGAGCTTACCAGGAAATTGAGGATTTCAAGGCACGCACAGACCAGGCCGATATCCTTCGGCGCACTGGCAGCACCATCACCCAGCAGAGCATCGGCCCCAAACTTCTGTGGCTCCGCCGCCATGAGCCCGAGGCTATGGCTCGCGCCACACGCGTTATGGGTTCGTATGATTATATAGTCTACCGCCTCACAGGGGTTTTCTCCATTGAACGCAACTGGGCCCTGGAAAGCGGTTTGTTTGATCTGCATAAAGAAGACTGGGATGATACCTTGCTGGAACTGGCAACCATCAACCGAACATGGCTGGGGGAAGTCCATTGGCCAGCCGATGTGGTGGGAAAGGTCACCAGGGAGGCTTCCAGAGAGACTGGCCTGGTTGAAGGCACCCCTGTTGTAGCGGGCAGCGCCGACCATATCGCTTCAGCTTTTTCGGCAGGCCTCAAGGAGCATGGTGACCTTTTGATCAAATTGGGTGGAGCAGGCGACATCCTCTACTGTCTGGATCGTCTGGAGGTGGATCCGAGGCTTTTCCTGGACTATCATGTGATCCCGGGCAAGTTCCTCATCAACGGATGCATGGCTTCCAGCGGCAGCATTATTAAATGGTTCCGTCAGGAATTTGCCCCTGGAGCCAGCTATGCGGAACTGGACGCCGAGGCGGAGAAAATTCCACCTGGCTCTCACGGCCTCATCTTGCTCCCCTATTTCTTGGGCGAAAAGACCCCTATTTTTGATCCCCTTGCCCGTGGGATCATCTTCGGTCTGACCCTCAGCCATACGCGGGCCCACATATACCGGGCCATTCTGGAAGGCATTGCCTACGGCTTTTACCACCACCTTCAGGTCTTAGCTGAACGGGGCCTTACAGCCAGCCGGGCTCGTGTTACAAACGGTGGTGCTCGCTCCGCCCTGTGGCGGCAGATTACGGCCGATGTGGTGGGTTTGCCGTTGGAGCAGATCGCCCACCACCCGGGTTCTTCGCTGGGCGCCGCCTTCGTAGCGGGCATGGGCGTCGGAGCTTTCAAGGCCTGGGAGGAAATTGAGCGGTTCATAACCATAAGCACAGTAACATATCCTGATTTGGAGGCCCACGAACGTTATTCCCAGCTTTTCCGCCTCTACCGGGAACTTTACGAGGACCTCAAGGATAAATTTCCGGTACTAAACCGAATTATCGGAGGTGAGGCATGAGGCTGAAAGATAAGGTGGCTGGCGTCACCGGTGCAGGAACCGGCATCGGAAAAGCTATTGCTATGGCTTTCGCTGCTGAAGGGGCGAAGGTGGCCGTAACGGACCTGCGCGAAGATTGGGCCCAGGAAGTAGCTGCAGCCATAGAAAAAGCCGGCGGCATAGCCATCCCCCTTCGCCTGGATGTGACCAACCGTCAGGAAATAGAAGCTGCCCTCAAAGCTATCTTGGAGCGATGGGGGCGTGTGGACATCTGGTGCAACAACGCTGGCGTCAGCACTATGAACCGTTTCGTTGACCTTGATGAGAAAGATTGGGATTTTGTGATGAATGTGAATGCCAAAGGGGTGTTCCTGTGTTCCCAGATTATCGCCCGTCAGATGATGCGCCAGGAGCCTGACCCTGCAAGCGGCCTTCGGGGTAAGATTATAAACATAGCCAGCATGGCTGGCAAAAGAGGCAACGCCCCCTTTTTATCCCACTATGTGGCCTCTAAATTTGCTGTGGTGGGGCTAACTCAGGCTATGGCTGGAGAACTTGCCCCCTATGGCATCCTGGTGAACTCCGTATGCCCTGGCTACGTCCAAACCTCCATGCAGGAGCGAGAAGTGGAATGGGAGGCCGCCCTGCGGGGAATCACGAAGGAAGAAGTGAGGAAGCTTTACATAGCCGACACACCGCTGGGACGTCTGGAGACTCCGGAGGATGTAGCTAAGGTTGTAGTTTTCCTGGCTTCTTCAGATGCTGACTTTATCACCGGTGAAGCAATCAACGTAAATGGAGGAGCCTGGATGGATTAAATTCAAAAGGAGGGGAAACCATGAGGCGAACGATTTTTGTTCTAACCATAGTGCTGGTGCTTGTCCTGGCAGGCTGCCGTCCAGCCGTACCGACGCCAACACCGCCTCCGCCCACTAAGCCTCCCACAGTAGTAGAAACCCCCACTCCGACCCCGGCGCCCAAAGCTGTCACTCTCACGGTCATCATGGAACAGGTGCCTGATTATGACATCGTGGCAGAGCTCACCAAAAAGTTTGAGGCGGAGCATCCACACATCAAGATCAAATTTGACGCCATGCCCTACGACGCCATGCGGGATAAGATCCTGACTTCCTTCCTCGCCCCCACCGCCACCTACGATGTCATCATCGTGGACAATCCATGGATGGATGAATTTGCCAAGGCCGGTTTTCTCACCCCCTTAGACGATTACATCGCCAAAACCGAAGGCTACGACTTTGAGGATTTCGTCGGCCCGATACGTGAAATCGGCGTGGTGGATGGCAAAATTTACGGCGTGCCCTATTACAACTACGCTCTGGGCCTGATTGTCCGCCAGGATCTTTTTGATAACCCTGAATATAAAGCCAAGTATCAGCAGCAATATGGCAAACCTCTAACCATCCCCACCACTCTGGAAGACTATGTCCAGATCGGCAAGTTCTTCAGGGCGCAGGGTATATATGGAGCAGCCATGCAGCCCCAGCGCGGTTATAAAGTCTTTGAAGAGTGGAAGAACTGGCTTTATGCCGCCGGCGGCAACCTTCTGGATGAAAAAGGGAATGTGATCATTGACAACGAAGCAGCTCAGAAAGCCCTGACCCTCTACATTGAGATGTTCAGGAACGCCGCGCCTCCTAACTCCCTCAACTGGGGCTTTGACGAAGCTATGCGCTCCATGGCGGCGGGAGAATCGGCCACCATGATCTCCTACAACTGGATGCTGCCCACTCTCAACAAGCCCGGGGGTCCGGCAGGGGATCTGGCTGGTAAGTTTGCCCTCTACGAGGTGCCTGGTGGGAAGGCAGTCTTGGGCGCCTGGCACTGGGCCATCCCCAAGAACACCCCTCACAAGGATGCAGCCTGGACCTATATCTCCTGGCTGACTTCAAAGCCCATAGATAAACAACGCGTCATCATGGGTGGTGCTCCCACCCGCGTCAGTGTGATGACCGATAAAGAGGTCTGGGAGAAGGGCTATGGGCAGCAATATTACGAGACAGTTCTGAAGATCTTGGAAGATGCCGAACCACTGGCCCGCGGTCCCCGCGCCGAAGAAATCATCATTGAAGTTGGCACCTACCTGAACAGCGCTGTGGCCGGTGAAATGACCGTAGCCGAGGCCCTGAAAGCCGCCGCCGACAAGGTCCGTGAGATCCTGGCCAGACCGTAAAAATTTAAAGGGCGAGGGGTGGAAGCAAACCCCTCGCCCCCTTTAAGCAGGGAGCAATGATTAGGAAGCTATTTCACCTTAAATACCGGATGCTTTTTCCCATAGTGCTTGTTCTTGTGCTGATAATGGGGTACCCACTGGTGTTCTCGTTCTGGGTTTCCCTTCATGATTACCGGTTAACTGCCATTGAGAATGTCCAGTGGATAGGGCTTAAGCAGTACGCAATGCTCTTTAAAAACGCTTCTTACTGGACGGCCATGCGCAACACCATTGTCTTTGTAGTGATGGCCGTCACTCTGGAGCTGATACTGGGATTTGGTCTGGCTGTGTTGCTCCATCGCCCCACAACCCTTTTCCGCCACTTTTTCCGGGCTATTCTTTTGACCCCCATGTTCATCACCCCCATCGCAGTGGGGCTCATGTTCCGCTATATGCTTAACTCCCAGCTGGGCATAATCCCCAATCTCCTGAGGCTTATAGGCATCCAGATAGATTGGTTCGGACCACAGCTGGCTCTTTTTTCCCTGGCGCTGATTGATGTCTGGCAGTGGACGCCTTTCATGATGCTTTTGCTGTTGGCTGGCCTGGAGGCGTTACCCTCTGAGCCCTTTGAAGCGGCGCGAGTGGATGGTGCCTCCTCCTGGCGGATCATCTGGCATATTACTTTGCCGATGATGCGCCCTATAATTATAGCTTCCGTAATAATCCGCATGCTGGATGCTTTCAGAGTGTATGAATACGTTTATGCCATAACCCGCGGTGGGCCGGGAGAGAGCACGGAAACAATCCAGTATCACATTTACCGGGTGGGTTTCCTTTACTTCCGAATGGGTGAAGCTTCTGCCATGGCCTACACCCTTATTGTCGTCATCCTGTTCCTGGTGGTGCTGCTTTTTTACTCCCTGCGTTGGGAGAGGGAAAAATGAGACGTCTGGGCCAGGAATTATCAGTGTTATTCATACTGTTTATAGCCCTAATAGTCGTGCTCTTTCCCTATTTCTGGACGCTACTCGCTTCTTTCAAGACCGAAGCGGCCATTAACCGCCCCCTGGACTGGAATTTTGACCCGACCTTCGCAAACTGGGAAAGGGTTCTGCGCTCAGATATCCCGATGCAGGTGCGCAACAGCATCCTGGTGGGCCTGCTGACAGTGGCCATTTCCCTTGTAGTCGGAGCTCCCGCTGCCTACGCCTTCTCCCGCTTCCGGGCGGGTGGTGATGCTATACGCTTTATCATTCTGGCGGCTCAGATGCTCCCACCGGCAGTTTTAATCGTCCCCCTTTTCCTCATAATGTATAAACTTAGATTGTTAGATACCATCTGGGCGGTGACTATCTCGCACCTGACTTTCATCCTTCCCCTCATTACCTGGTTCCTCATAGGCTTTTTTGAGGATGTTCCGCGGGAACTGGAGGAACAAGCTATGGTGGATGGTTGCACTCAGTGGCAGGCCTTTTGCCGCATCGTCCTGCCGGTTATCCGCCCCGGGCTGGGCGCAGCGGCTCTCTTCGGGTTCGTCCTATCTTGGAACGACCTTTTCTACGCCCTCCTCTTAACCGGCAAACACAGTCGCACTCTGCCGGTGGGAATCGCTGGTTTCTGGACCTTCCGTGGGATTGAAATGGGGCAGATGTCAGCCGCCATAATTTTAACGATCATTCCAGTAGTGATAGCTTCGTTTTTCGTTCAGAAGTATCTGGTGCGTGGCCTCGGTGGCGGCGCCATAAAGGGATAAAAAAACCTTAACGCAAAGTTAAAAAGCTGTTAAACGAAATTTGCTATACTTTGGAGTGTGGACTTTAAAAGGGGAGAGCCTGAACGTGAGGACAGAGTCCCTTAATCTGGAACATATTACCAAACGCTTCGGCTCGGTTGTGGCGGTCCGTGACTTTAGTCTGACAGTGAAGGAAGGAGAGTTTGTATCCATCCTTGGCCCCTCAGGCTGTGGTAAGACCACGGTTCTCAGGTGTATTGCTGGATTTGAGCGGCCGGACGATGGACGCATCTACATTTATGGCAAAATGGTTAACGACATCCCTCCGGAACATCGGGATGTAGGGATGGTTTTCCAGTTCTACGCCCTTTTCCCCAATATGACCGTGGCTCAGAACATCGCTTTCCCCCTCATGATCAAGGGCCGCCCTAAGGAGGAACAGAACCGAAGGGTCAGGGAATTGTTGGAATTAGTTCGCCTTCAGGGATATGAGAACCGATATCCACGCCAGCTGTCGGGAGGAGAGCAGCAGCGAGTTGCCCTGGCGCGGGCTCTGGCCAAACAGCCCAAAGTCCTGCTCTTGGATGAGCCCCTCTCGGCCCTGGACGCTAAAATTCGGGAAGAACTGCGGGGAGAAATCCGCCGCATTCAGACCACCCTTGGGATTACCACTATTTACGTAACTCACGACCAGGAAGAGGCTCTTTCCATATCCGACCGGGTGGTGGTGATGAACCGGGGAGTAATTCAGCAGGTAGGCACCCCTTCCGAGATTTACAAAAGGCCCAGGACCCTTTTTGTAGCTAAATTCGTGGGGACTATGAACTTTTTCTCCGGTCAGCTTCTGGATGACCACCATTTCCAATGGCGCGATCGGACCTTCTACATAGCCCACGGAGAGCGAGTGCCAAAGGGCAGGGGGGCTATCCTTGCTGTGCGACCGGAAATGATGGGGTTTTCGCTCTCTGAGGCCGAAATCCCTTCGGGGTTCAACACTCTGCCGGCACGGGTGGAGTTGCTCACTTTTCTGGGTTCAATAGTGCGAGTTACCCTGCAGGCCGAGGGCGATACGCTTGTGCGGGTGGACCTGCCTGCCGACGCCGCCGCTAACCTTTCTCCGGGCCAGCAGGTCCATGTTTACTTCTCGCCCGAGGCAGGGGTAATTGTTAGCGAATAAAAAAATAAAAGGAGGTGCAAAATGTCGCATCTAAAAATACATCGTTGGGCTCTGGCCCTAACCATAATAATCGTTCTGGCGCTGGCAGCCTGCAAGCCGCGTCCTGCTGCTCCCACTCCTTCACCGGCTGGTTTCATGGAAGAGCTCGCTGCCAAGGCCAAAGCAGAAGGCGGGATAATCAACACTTACGGCATGCCCGAGACATGGGCCAACTATGGCGGGATCTTCGCCGAGTTCAAGAAGCGTTACGGTATTACTCAGCACGACATTGACATGGGCTCCGCCGTGGTCCTTTCCCGGATGACCGAGGAAAATGCCAGCAAGAACGATGTGGCGGACCTCAAGCCTTCCTTCGCTGCCAAACTGGCCGAGAGAGGGTTGACCATGCCCTACAAAGTCTCCTGCTGGGACAAGCTTCCTGAGGGCCAGAAAGGCGAAGGGAAGGATGGCTCCATCTGGTATGCCGCCTATAAAGGTACCCTGGGGTGGATCGTCAATACCAATATTGTGAAGAAAGTCCCCAGAACCTGGGCCGAGCTCAAGGACCCCGCCCTCAAAGGTTTGGTCAGCTACCTGGATCCCCGGGCAACAGGCACCGGAGTTAACACGGTAGAGGCTGCAGCTTATGCTGTCTCGGGGGATCCTTACAACTACAAGGCCGGGGCAGAGTTCCTGGCTGAGCTCCACCGGGCCGGCATCATCGCCACCGTTGACCCGAAGGTGGATGTATCCAAATTCCAGCGAGGCGAGGTGGCCATCCTAATCAACTTTGATTACAACCTCCTCAAGTGGAAAGAAGACCTGGGTGTTCCAGCAGAGGTGGTCATTCCCGCCGATGGGACTATTGCCTCCGGTGGTGGTGTAGTGGCAGCCCGCAATGCTCCTCACCCCAATACTGCCAAACTTTTCCTGGAATTCCTCCTCTGTGGCGATGGGCAGAGGCTCTACGCAGAAGCCTTCGTCTCACCTATGAATCCCGACGTCCAGTTACCACCCCATATTGCGGCCAAGTTCCCGCCCAAGGAGCAGTATGCCAAGGTGGTTTTCATTGATTACGCTAAGGACGCCGCCATTTCCGAAGACCTGAAGGCTGCCTGGGCTGCTGCGGTCGGTGCCAAATAACAAGGCTATCCAGCGCCAGCAGGTGGTGCAGGGGCATGGGGTGTTCCCAGCCCCTGCGCCTCACTCAAAGGAGGGTAGATGAAGGCCCGTCGCTATATTACAGAATACCTGTTTCTGTTACCCTTCCTGGGGTTTCTCATGGTTTTTGAGCTCTACCCGCTCGTAAACATGGCAGTGCGCAGTTTCTTTGATGCTAACTCGGGGAATTTTACCTTTCAGAACTATATCAACCTTTTCACCCAGCCCCATTTCAGAACGGCTATCCGCAATAGCTTGCTTTTCGCCAGCGCCTGCAGTCTGGTGGGAGGGATTGGGGGGACTTTTGTGGGCTATATCGTCCCGCGGCTTCCTGCCCGATCCCGCAATTTGCTTCTTTCCCTTTACTCCCTTCCCCTGACTTTATCCGGCCTTGTGGTAGCTTTTGCCTTTATTGTGCTTCTTGGGCGCAACGGGATCCTTAACCTCATTGTGCAGCGAGCTTTCGGATTACCCCGGGATGTGTATTTCAATGTGTATTCGTGGTTAGGTCTCGTAGTAGTTTATTCTTTTTACCAAATCCCTCTCATGACTCTGACCATGGCCGCCGTTTTTGGGAATCTGGACCGCAGCCTGGTAGAGGCAGCCCGAAATCTGGGAGCACGCCCCTTCCAGGTCTGGCGCTATGTCATTATCCCGGTGTTAGCTCCGGGTTTTCTGGCCGGAATGAGTATCCAGTTTGCGGGGATGATGGGCGCTTTCGGCACAGTGCTGGCTCTGGTAGGAGGGGCCAAGAATTTGCTATCGGTGCAAATCTATTACCATGCGTCAGAATCCACCTACAATCTCCCCCAGGCCGGAGCCTTAGCCGTGGCCCTTATAACAATAACGGCAAGCGTGCTCTTCCTTCTGAATCGCCTTGAACGGTCCCTGAGGCCGGGAGGATGATATGATCCGTCGGTTGCTGGTGATTTTCCTTATCCTTTACATTATCGTGCCCCTTCTCATGCCCATTATCTTTTCTTTCAGCGTTTTCTGGCAGGACATTTTGCCCCAGGGGTTCACCCTGCGCTGGTATGCTGCCATCGTTACCAGGCCCAGAAATTTCTCTGCTCTCCTGAGCTCTCTTATAGTAGCCACCGGTGCAGTCCTTCTGAATTTCATCATATGTGTACCCGCTGCCTATGCCCTCAACCGCCTGGAGACCCCCGCTGGAAGGATGCTGCGCTCTCTTTCCAACGTCCTGCCCCTTATCTTTCCTCCGGTTATCATAGGCACGGCCCTGGTGCAGGCTTTTTCCCGTCCGCCTTTAGCCCTAACCGGCAGTCTCCCTATGGTCATCATCGCCCATGCCCTTATAGGCTTCCCCTTTATGTTTCGCAATACCTTGGCTAGCTTCCGCACCATTGATGAGCGTACCCTATCCGAAGCAGCAGCCAGTCTGGGGGCTAATCTCTGGCAGAGGCTGCGCTATGTCATCGTGCCCAATGTTTTTCCTGGCATCCTCGCGGGCGCTCTCCTGGTATTCGCTATGTCCATAGGCGAATTTGAAGTAACAAGCATGGTGGCTGGATTCACAGCCCAAACTTTGCCCCTCCAACTTTTCCAGCAGATCCGCAACGATATGCGCATCGCGAGCGCCATCTCCGCTTTCCTGGTATATGTGTCTGTCCTTTGTTTCCTGGGGATGACCTATCTTGGGGGACGCATCCACGGAGGTCCAGAACAGCGATGAAAGAATCCGAAATAGCCATTGCTGCCGCTTTAGCTGCCGGCCGGCTTATAAGAGAAGGGTTTGGAAGCCATCATAATGCTCAGTCTAAAGGGAGCGCCATAGATCTGGTCACTCCGATTGACCAGCAGGCCGAGGAACTCATCGTTTCCATCCTGCGCCAAGCTTTTCCGGCTTACGGGTTCCTGAGCGAAGAAAGCCCCCCAATCGCCGGAATCGCGGAAAAGTGCTGGATTATTGACCCCCTTGATGGCACTACCAACTATGCCCATGGCTATCCATTCTTTGCTGTATCCATTGCCCTGGTCCAGCAGGGCGAAATAGTTCTGGGAGTGGTCTACAATCCTGTAGCCGATGAACTTTTTGTGGCGGAGAGGGGAAAAGGGGCAACCCTCAACGGTTGTCCTATCCATGTATCCGGGACAAAAAAACTGGCCAGCAGCCTGCTGGCTTCCGGCTTCCCCTACGAGGCCTGGGAAACAGATGACGACAATACCACCGAGTGGAGGTATTTCCTCAAGCGGGTGGTTTCGCTGCGGTCGGATGGATCGGCGGCGCTGGACTTGTGCCACGTAGCCTGTGGCCGTCTGGATGGATACTGGGAGCTGGGTTTAGAGCCTTGGGACATGGCCGCTGGCAGCCTTATCGTCCAGGAGGCTGGGGGTCAGGTTACTGATCTAAAGGGTGGCCCCTTTAGCCTTTACGGACGAGAAATTTTAGCCAGCAACGGTCACATTCATCAGGAAATGGTAGAAGTTCTCCATCAGGCGCGCTTCAGGCGTTAACAGTCAACGATCACCTTCCCGCGATGTCCCGAGTTTTGCTGAGCACCCGGCGCGTCGTCTTCAAAGGTTTATGAGCTATAGTATTCAGAAACCAAACCACCGGAGGGCCCAATCGGGCACCCAGAAGCCCCCAATCCCCCAGAGGACCCGTACGAGGGTAGACACTATCAGCAGCAGCACGCTAAAGGCGATGAGGGCATAGTCCCGCGGTGTGTATCGCAACTCGTGAATCCAGGTGCGCGGGCGCAGGCCAAAACAACGCAGGTCCATTGCATTGATGATGTCCTCTGCTCCCACGATGGCGCTGATGGTGACCGGGACTATTAGGGGGGCCAGCTTCCGAATTTGGGCAATAGGCCCTCCCGTCAGTTTTTCCACTTCGTAGCCCCGGGCCCTTTGCGCGTCCAGTGTAATGCTGAAATCCCGCGCCAGCGTGGGCACAAAGCGGAAGGCCAGGTCAATGGAAAAAGCCACTTTGTCGGGCAGTCCCAGGCGACGGAAGGTAATCCCGTAGTGGTTGGGGTTAAAGGTGTAGGCAACGGGGATGAAGAGGATGGCAACAGTGAGCATTCGCACCATCTGAGCCACAGCAAATACCACTTTTTCTACCGTGATGGTGGGGTTAATCTCCCAGCTCACACCAGGAATGGTCCAACGGGCTTCCCAGAGGACGTGAGCTCTTCCGTGCAAGACTTCGGTTGGCCCTCCACGTCCCGTCAGGACAGTGTTGAGCCCGATTATGGCCACCACCAGGATCAGGACGAAAGTCCATATCCGGCGGGTCTCCTGCCATGTCAGCCGGCAGAGGAGATAGTAGGCGAGGGTTAGAGCAAAGAAGAAGAGCAGGAAGCGTAGATCCCAGAACTGGATAACGGAGAAAAGGACGGCCAGCATGAAGATCCAGCGAGCTCTTGGGTCCAACTTTTGGATAAGGGTATTCCGCTCCCGATAGCGCCACGAGACCAGCATTGGGCCCTCCGGCCAGCCTCACGGTTACCGTCCAGTGCGAGCGGTTATGGCGCTGTAAGCGACCATCAGGATGGGAACCAGGATGATGCCGTTTATGACATTCGTCAGGCCAGCGGGCAGGAAGTAACCGACGAGAGCCGTGCGAAGGTCTACTCCGGAGACCCAGATTTCCGAGAGGGAGGCCAGCAGCATTCCTACGATCGCGCCCAGAGCTGAGAAGACGTCAGCGATGGTTAAAGATCGGGTGCTGCGGAAATCCCGGATGAGGAGACCCGCGAAGCCCGGAATCAGCCCCATGATACCATTGCCCAGGTCCCACCAGAACCAGAAGCCCCAGCCGGAGAGGGCATCACCTATGATGTTGCCCAGAAAGCCGCTTATGAAGCCCACCCAGGGTCCGAAGGCGATGCCGAAGAACATCGGGATACATACGGCAGGGCGAAAGGCCACGTTGCCTGCGGCAGGGAGGGCCAGCATGTTGGTTGCGAAGGAGAGGACGCCGTAGAGGGCTGCTCCCAGCGCCGCAAAAACTACCTCGCGGGTTCCAAAGGCGTACCACTTTCTCTCCTGCATGGTAACCTCCTTTTTGGTTTAAAATTTTGCAACTGCATGAGCTAAGGCTTCTGCCCGCATGAAACGGCCCGTCCGCGGAAGGTGTTCCAGGTTCAGCCGCAGAAGCGATGTAGGCACAATCCGGCACTGGTGCAGACGGTCCAGATCCGCCAGAACTACTTCCGGTGGGCCGTCAGCGACGATTTCTCCTTCGGCCATCAGAATGACCCGGTTTGCATAACATATGGCCAGGTCCAGATCGTGGGTGATGAACAGGACCGCTGCTAAACCTGGCATTTGAAGGATAGAATCCATGAACGCCATGTAATTCCAGTAATCCTGGCCTGCTGTCGGCTCATCCATGATCAGGATACTGGAGCCCATCGTGAGGATGGCTGCTATGCTTACTCGCTTCTGTTGTCCGAAAGAGAGGGCCAGGGGCGGGTACTCCTCAAGCCCCCTGAGATTGACGATTTCCACCGCCCGAGCGATCCCCGCCGCAATTTTCCCTGGTGGGAAGCCCAGATTTTTCGGCCCGAAGGCCAGCTCTTCCCGCACGGTGGGGGCAAAGAGCATATGGCTCGGGCTCTGGAAAACATACCCGACGGTATGAGCGGTCTGAGCCACGCTCAGCTCCCGGGTATCTCGCCCTTCCACTAGTACCCGTCCCTGTCGGGGTTTCAGAAGTCCGATGGCATGTTTGGCCAGAGTCGTTTTTCCCGCGCCGTTCGGGCCCAGGAGAGCAATAATGTCTCCCCGATGGATAGTCAGATTAACGTTGCGGATAACCGGAGGCCCTTCTTCGTCGTAGGCGAAGGTCACATTCTCAAAGACGACGAGGGGCTCTCTGCCGTTGGGCCGGATGGCGGGCTCAAAGTTCGGTGGCGGTGCTTTCCGGGCCCACTGGAGGACCAGCGGAGCTGGCAGCTTGACCTGCCGGTAATCCACCACATCTGTCATCCCCTCTGGTGGGCCATCGTAGGTCACCTGTCCGTCCTGCAGGAAAAGGACGCGGTCGGGCCGGATGCTCAGGGCATCTTCCACCCGGTGCTCCACCAGCAGGATGCTGATCCCCTCATCGGCCAGACGGCGGAAAAGAGCCAGCGCCTCCCGTGCGCTGGCGGGGTCCAGGTTTGCTAGCGGCTCATCCAGCAGCAGAATTCGGGGCCGCATCGCCAGCACTCCGGCCAAGGCCACTTTTTGCTTCTCCCCGCCGGAAAGGTAAAAGGTCTCCCGGTTCCGGAGGTGGGAGATGCCCAGGTAGGCCAGAGCCTCGTCCACTCGTCTGAGGATTTCTAGTCGGGGCAAGCCCAGGTTTTCCAGCCCGAAGGCCACCTCGTTGAGGACGAAGCTTCCCACGATCTGCCGCTCTGGGTCCTGGAGGAGGGTTCCCACTTGCTGGGAGAGTTCGGCCATACTCATGGAGCGGGCATCGCGGCCGAAGACCAGAACCCGTCCCTGGAGTTCGCCCCGATAGGTGCGGGGGATAAGGCCGTTAATGCAACGGATAAGGGTGGTCTTTCCGCAGCCACTGGCCCCAGCCACCAGCACAATCTCCCCCGGCTTCAGGATGAAAGACACGTCCTGAAGGGCGGGCTCCGGACGGCCCCGATAGCGGAAAGTCAGATTCTCTACCACCAGGGGTAGCTCTCTGGACAAATACCCTCCTGCCTTTACCAGAGTCGCTAAATGAACCCGTAGTTTCCAGCAATATTATATACTTGCTCGGCGGAAGCAGCAACCGAGGCTGAATCAATTAATGCTGTTTGAATCTTGGTGACAAGAGGGCGCCAGCACCGGCAACCTACCCGGGAGTGGGGCCCTGGCCATGACAGGACGCTCAGGGCGGGTGGAAGCGGGAAACGGGTGAGGGTGCGAAAAAACGCGCCGTTTTGACAAAAATTCACTCTTGTAGTATAATGCCCCTTGAAAAAGGGGATGGGTTCCATGAGTCCTGTAACCAGCGTGTGGGCAAATTACTATTACTACTACTATTATGCCAGCCCGGTCGGGCCTGGCCTATGGCCACACGCTGGTTTGCCAGCCTGAGGCGTTCCGTTCCCTGCTCAAAGAAACCCGGCGTGGGGGCGGCCGGGCCCCCCCGGTGTTATTTTTAATTTGTTTGGGGGCATAAGAATTTGAGGGGGG
>JANXAG010000024.1 GCA_025062375.1 Anaerolineae bacterium
AGGGGTGAAGGATTTGATTGTTCCCCACTACGCCAAAGAACCACTGGTGAGCAACCTCGTGTGCGGTAAGGATATCCAGGTCTAAGCCGCTCCTTTCCAGGGCATCGCAACGCAGGAAGATTAAGGTAGCATGTTCCTGTGCTATGTGATTTTGCCTGTGGGCCACGGTTTCAGCGATGCTCAGGATGCGGTAAGGATAGGGCCCAACCCGAGCACTATACCAGTTGAGGCTCGCGCTGGTGATCTCCAAGGCGCGGGCTGCTCCGGCGGCATGGTTTGGCAGGTAAGCCACAGTAATGGTCACACCCTGGGTTTCTTGAGAGAGGAGGCGATAGCGCGAGCTGATGGCCAGGGCAAAGTCGCGGACTTGCCCGGCGCGGAAACGCCAGGCCCTGCCTCGCGCCAGGACGACCTCCCCGGTGGCGACGACCACCGCCGGGGATGATGTGGTCAGAAACACATCGTAATCGGCTACTTCGGTGAAATAGGGATCGCCTATATCGCTATAGGGATAACATTGCCAGCCTTGATCATATACGGCCAGGACGGGGTACCAGTTTCCCAAGGCTACGACTCCGCTGCTGTAACCGAAACGGCCATCGCCGGGTGGCAGGTCCAGACGAAAGCGCAGGACGATGCGCGCCCAGGCACCGGGAGCCAGAGGCTTGGGCAAAGGCACTTCCAGGCATTGTTTGGTCAATGCAGGGTATACCGGTTCTCCATCCACAGAGGCATTGGCCAGGGAGAAAACACCAAAATAAGCCGCCGGCACGTTGAAAACAAGGTTGGAGAGGGTATTGCCGGTAAGGTTAATGAAACTTACCGTCTCTACAGCCGTCAGATATGCGGCCTCCAGATTCAAGTTCACCCGCAGCTCGTAATGTGGCCTGAACGCAGGTTGTTCGGCCAGGGCTGGGTCAGCCCAGAGGGCCAGGATCAGTAATGCCAGGATCAACCCCCAAAAAGGCAATAGCAAAAGGAGAGGCCAGCGGAATGCAGCCTGATTTGTGCCCTTCATCCCCTTAGGACCTCTAGGATTTATTGGCCATAAAGGCTTAAGGTCCAGGGTCCTGTGCTCCATCCACTCTTGGTTCTGGGGGTCGGGCTCTAAGCCGATCTTCTATACAGTTCATAGACCCCTTTGGGTGTCCACATCCAGGCACTCGCAGCGCTTATTGTCAGTCTGCCTAAAAGTTTACAATTACAAGTATAGCATAAAAATTCTGAAGCCACAAGTAAAATTTACGGGAGAACGCTCTCAAGGGACAGGGCCGGCAGGCTGTCTGCACGGCGCCCTCATGAACCCCTTGCAAAATTTTACCTCTTGTATTAAAATAAAACCGGCGAAAGGTTCATACCCCCTGCACCGGGAATAAGTTTGTTATTCCCTTGACGCAGGGGGTTTTAATTTTGCCGGAGGAACTGAAGATGGAGGACTTTGAGCCTAAGATCATCGCTTTCGTTTGTAACTGGTGCACTTATGCGGGAGCGGATCTGGCCGGAACTTCCCGCATCCAATACCCTCCTAACGTTCGGATTGTCCGCCTCATGTGTTCGGGAGGGGTTGACCCCTTGTATGTGCTCAAAGCTTTGCTCCAGGGAGCGGACGGGGTCCTCATAGGGGGCTGCCACCCAGGCGATTGCCACTACCAGAACGGGAACTACAAAGCTCGCCGCCGGGTTGCCATCCTCAAGAAAACTCTGGAACGCCTCGGCCTTGACCCCGATAGGGTCTGGTTGCGCTGGATAAGCGCCAGCGAGGGCCAGCTCTTCGCCGATACTGTAACCGAGTTCGTGAGTTTTCTTAAGGCTAAGGGCCCTAATCCCTTTAAAACTTTGCAAGCATCGTAAAGGAGGCATGTCATGGTCCAGGCCTGGCTTAAAGTTGAAGAAAACCCAACCCGAACTGTGCAGGGGTTCCTTCGTTCTCTTTTGGAGAAAGAAGTTGTGGAAGCCCTCCTGGTTCCAGCACCATCAGTCGGCGGGGAAAGTGTAACACCGACCCTTTTCCTCAGCCCGAATGAACTATCGGTGGCTGAACCCTTCGCCCCTCTTATGCCCGTCAGCGAGGCTACGGCAGTCTCCATGCTCACCCGAACGGGTAACCCCCTCAGGTTAGGGGCCGTAATGCGGAATTGCCAGATCAGGGCTCTGGTGGAACTTGTTAAGTTCAAGCAAGCTCAGCTTGATAACCTCATCATAATCGGCGTCGATTGCCCGGGAACCTACGAGCTCAGGGATTACGAGGAATTGGTGCGGAAGGGGGTTGAGCCATCAGCTCAACTTCTGGAAGTTATTGCTAAGAGGGAAATAGGGGTTAATTCGGGCCTTCCTTTCAGAGAGGCCTGCAGAATGTGCGCTTACCCTATCCCGGACCCCTCCATAGCGGCCATAACCGTTGGGATTTTGGGTTTTGATGGAGAGAAAATACCTGTCCTGGTTCGGGACGACCTGGCGGAAAAGCTCGGCCTTGCCGATGGTTCCCCTTCAGCCCAAAGAGAAGAAGTCATCCGCTCACTTTCAGAGGCCAAGAAGGCTGAAAGGGGAAAGCAGATTGAGCGGTTTTCAAAGGAGGGGGCAGGGCTCGAGGGACTTCTACGCTGGTTCTCCAAATGTATCCGCTGCTACAACTGCATGGGTGTATGCCCCATCTGTTACTGCCGAGAGTGCGTTTTCCGGACTCCTGTATTTGAGCATGAATCGGCCCGGTATTTTGATTGGGCTCAGAAGAAAGGGGCGCTTCAGTTGCCACCGGAACACCTTCTCTTCCACCTCACCCGGATGAATCACATGGTTACCTCATGCGTGGGGTGCGGACTCTGCACCAGTGCCTGCCCTGCCGATATAGATGTTGCTCTGGCTTTCCAGAGCGTTGGCGAAGGAGTTCAGGCTCTCTTCAATTATGTCCCCGGAAGAAGTCTGGAGGAGCCTGCTCCTGTCCAGACATTCCAGGAGAGAGAGTTTGTGGAACTGGGTGAAACTTTGAAGTAAGGGGGTAAAGATGAGGGAAAAGCCTGCTGCCCTTGTAATCGGAGCAGGAATAGCGGGGATTCAGGCGGCTCTGGATATAGCCAACGCCGGATTCCCCGTTTACCTTGTGGAAAGAGAACCCAGCATCGGTGGACATATGGCCCAGCTGGATAAAACTTTCCCCACCCTGGACTGTTCGGCGTGCATATTGACACCGCGAATGGTGGAGGTAGCCCGAAACCCCAACATTACCCTAATCACTCTGGCTGAAGTTACTTCTGTTGAAGGAGAAGCTGGAAATTTCAGGGTCAAGATACGCCGCAGGCCCCGCTACGTGGACGAAAGCAAATGCACTGCCTGCGGCGATTGCGCCAAAGAATGCCCTGTTCTGGTCCCCAGTGAATTTGACATGGAAAGGGGGATGCGCCACGCCACTTACATCCCATTCCCCCAGGCCGTTCCCAACAAGTATGTGATTGATAAGCGAGGTGTGGCACCCTGTAAGGACGCCTGCCCGGCTCACATTGATGTTCAGGGTTACGTGACCCTTATTGCTCGGGGAAAGTTTAAAGAAGCTCTCGCTCTGATTTACAAAACGGTGCCGTTTCCAGGGACTCTGGGAAGGGTTTGCCCGCATCCATGTGAAGAAGCTTGCAACCGAACCCAGGTTGACCAGGCGGTTTCCATTTGCCTCCTTAAGCGCTTTGCCGCCGATTATGTCCGGGAGAACGGCCTCTGGGAAGAGGTTCTGAAGATAATCCGCGATAACCACATACCCCGCATGGAAACCATCCCGGAGGGGAAATCGGTGGGGATAGTGGGAGCAGGGCCAGCGGGCCTTTCCGCCGCATACTTTCTTGCCCTCTGGGGATACAGGGTTACCGTATACGAGGCCCTGCCGGTGGCTGGCGGGATGATGGTCGCAGGAATACCCGAGTATCGCCTGCCCAGGGAGATCCTCCAGGAAGAAATTGAGCGCATAAAGAGCCTGGGGATGGAGATAAAGCTCAACACCAGAATTGGGCCAGGAGGAATAACCCTTGAAGAGCTCCGCCAGAAGCACGATGCTGTCCTCTTGGCGGTGGGAGCCCACAGAGGCCTCAAGCTCAACATTCCAGGGGAAGAGCTGGAAGGGGTTTTCCCGGGAGTGGAGTTTATCCGAAAGGTCAATTTGGGCGAGCCGGTGAAAATCGGGAAAAGGGTGGTGGTGATAGGGGGAGGCAACGTAGCCATAGATGCCTCCAGGCTTGCCCGCCGCCTCGGAGCCGAAAAGGTTACCATTCTCTACCGGCGATCCAGAGCTGAAATGCCTGCCAGCCCCTGGGAAGTAGCTGACGCCGAAGAAGAGGGGATTGAAATTCAGTTCCTGGTAGCCCCTACCCGGATCCTGGGGGAAAACGGCCGGGTTACAGGAGTGGAGTGCATAAGGATGCAACTGGGCGAGCCCGATGCTTCCGGGCGCCGCCGCCCCATCCCTATTGAGGGAAGCGAGTTCACGGTAGAGGCCGATACCGTTATTCCAGCCATAGGCCAGATGGTGGAGGGCGAGGGACTGGGGGTTGAAATAACCAGAGCAGGGACTATCCAGTTTAATCCAGCCACTATGGAAACCAGCATCCCCGGAGTTTTTGCTGCAGGAGATGCAGCCATAGGCCCCGCTACCGTTATAGAAGCCATCGCTCAGGGGAAGAAGGCTGCTCTGGCTATAGACCTGTATCTAAGAGGTGAGCGGGTTGAAATCCCGGAACCCTCCTGGCATGTGGTATCGCTGGAAGAAGTAAAAACCCAGTTCCGTTCCTTCCCCTTGGAGCAGCGGGCCTCCCCGAAGCCGAGGCATAAGGTGCAAAAATTGCCTTCGGAGGTTAGAATCAGAGGTTTTGAAGAGGTGGAGCTGGGCTTCAAGGAAGAAGAGGCCATGGCGGAAGCTGAGCGTTGCCTGAACTGCGCCATCTGTTCCCTCTGCATGGAATGCGTCAGGGCGTGCCAGGCCAAAGCCATAGACCACTCAATGCAGGAACAGATTTTAGACCTGGAAGTAGGGGCCATCATCGTAGCCACCGGATACGACCAGTTTGATGCTCGCCGCAAGCCCGAACTTGGCTACGGGCGCTATCCTAACGTCCTGAGCGGGCTGGAGTTTGAAAGGCTTGTCTCCGCCTCCGGTCCTACCAAAGGTAAATTAAAGGTCAACGGGAAGGAGCCGAAGGATATAGTTTTCATAAAGTGCGTGGGCTCAAGAGACAAAACCGTCGGCCATCCTTACTGTTCGCGGGTCTGCTGCATGTATACGGCCAAACAGGCCCACCTTGTGCGCGAAAAGATACCCGATGCTAAGGTTACCATTTTCTACATGGATGTCCGAGCCTTCGGGAAAGGGTTTGAGGAGTTTTACGATAGGGTAAGGGAGGAAGGTGTAATATACCGCAGGGGTATGGTTTCGGAGATTTACAGGCGAGGGGATAAACTTGTGGTGCGAGCGGAAGATACCCTCCTGGGCCGCCCCGTGGAGGTAGTAGCCGATATGGTGGTCCTGGCTACAGGCCTTGAACCCAGGAGCGATTCCGATAAACTGGCGGAAATTTTGGGGATCACAAGGAGCGAAGAGGGGTTCTTCGCCGAAGCCCAGAGGGAACTTTACCCTGTGGAAAGCAATCGCCCTGGAATATTCTTGGCAGGCTGTGCCCAGGGGCCCAAGGATATTCCCGATGCGGTGGCTCACGCCAAAGCAGCAGCCGCCGCTGCTCTAGTACTGCTTGCCAAGCAAATGAAGCAGGAGGTTAACTCATGAGCCCAGTCCAGACCAGCGAATACATCCATGAGCTGACCCTGAGGGAATGCATTCAATGTGGCAAATGCACCGGGGGATGTCCTGTATCCCTCAAGACATCCCTCAATATACGCCGCCTTATTTACGAATCCCTTATATCCGACACCGTAAGCCCGGAAATCCACGAGGAACTGTGGGATTGCACCACCTGCAAGACGTGCACCCTCCGTTGCCCCAAGGGAGTGGATCCGTGTGGGTTGATAGTAACCCTGAGGGGTGCACTTGTGGAGAGCGGTCGTATCCCTTCTACCGTGAGAGATGCCCTCAAGAGCATAACCGTAAGAGGAAATCCTTTAAACATGCCCCCGCAGGACAGGGCTGCATGGACTGAAGGGCTTGATATCAAATACATCCTGGAAGAAGGAGCCGAGGTCCTCTTCTTCCCCTGCTGTATGGGGGCTTACGACCCCCGTATCCAGAAGGTGGCCAGGGCTCTGGTCAAGGTGTTTCAGGTGGCTGGAGTGGATTTCGGAATCCTGGGAGAAGATGAAGTGTGCTGTGCCCACGAAGCCCGCCGCCTCGGAGAGAAAGAACTTTTCGAGGGAATGGTGGAGCAATATCAGGAGATATTCTCCGAAGTCAGGGCTGAAAAGCTGGTAGCCCTTTCCCCCCACTGCTTCAATGCCTTCAAGAACGAATACGGCGAACTTCCGTTCCAGACCCTTCACTACACCCAGCTCTTGGCGGAGCTCATAAAAGACGGGAAACTTGAGCTCAAGGGTGAAATAGCCCGAAAGGTAACTTATCACGACCCCTGCTACCTTGGAAAGCAGAACAACATTTTTGATGAGCCACGCTTTATCCTTCAGAGCATCCCTGGCCTTAAGCTTGTGGAGATGGAGCGGTGCCGGGAGTGGAGCCTGTGCTGTGAGGGAGGTGGAGGGAGGATGTGGGCCGAGGGCACCAACATAGAAGTGCGCCTATCTCATGAGAGGGTGCGCGAAGCCCTTGACACCGGGGCTGAAATCCTGGCTGTGGCCTGTCCCTTCTGCATGGCCATGCTGGAAGATGCCGTCAAAACCCTCGGCCTTGATGAAAAACTTAAAGTTCTGGACATCGCCGAACTGGTGGCGATGAGCCTGGGATAACAGCGGAGGAGATGGATTATGCCTGTGCGAATTGGAGTTTACATCTGCCATTGCGGGATAAATATTGCGGCCACGGTGGATGTGGAAGAGGTAACGCGTTTCGCTCAGACTCTGCCCAATGTGGTGGTAGCCCGCCACTACACTTACATGTGTTCGGACCCGGGCCAGGCCCTCATCAAGCAGGATATTGAAGAATACAAGCTGAACCGGGTTGTGGTGGCATCCTGCTCCCCCAGAATGCACGAGCCCACCTTCAGAAGTGTAGTGGCTGAGAAAGGCGTTAACCCCTATCAGTTTGAAATGGCCAACATCCGGGAGCAAAACTCCTGGGTCCACTCCGAAATCAGAGCTGCCACCCAGAAAGCGAAGGAGCTGGTAGCTGCTGCCGTAGCCAAAGTTGCCCTCCTGGAACCTCTGGAAGAAAGGGAAGTGGATATCATCCCGGCAACTCTGGTCATAGGAGGAGGAATAGCCGGCCTGACGGCTGCTCTCAACATTGCCGAAGCTGGATACAAAGTTTACCTTGTAGAGAAGGAGCCCTCTGTCGGTGGGAGGATGGCGCAGCTATCACGAACTTTCCCTGATATGGAAGAAGCCCGCCAGCTCCTGGCCGAAAGGATAAAGCAAGTAAGCTCAAACCCCAACGTCGAGATCTTCACATCCTCCACCCTCCGTCAGATTGAAGGCTATATCGGGAACTTCAAAGCCACCATCCTCAGAAGACCCCGTTACGTCCGGGCTGAGCGCTGCACAGCCTGTGGGAAATGCGCCGAAGCCTGCATCCTGGCCGGCAAAGTTCCCGATGATTTCAACGCCGGGCTTTCCTACCGCTCCGCCATCTACCTTCCTTTCGCAGAAGCTTATCCTCCTGTCTATACTGTAGATCCACAGCACTGCCTCTACCTGAGGACAGGTAGATGTGGCGAGGGAGATGTCCCGCCCTGTGTGGGGGCCTGCCCTGAAGATGCCATTGACTTCTCCCAGAAGGAAGAGGAGCTGGAGCGGGAGTTCGGCACCATAATAGTAGCTACGGGCTTTGACCTGTTTGATGCTCGCCTTAAACCCGAACTTGGCTATGGGCGTTACCCCAACGTCATAACCTCTATGGAACTTGAACGTCTGGCTTCTCCCGACGGCCCCACCGGTGGGGAAATCCTTATCAACGGCAAAAAGCCCGAAAGTGTGGTTTTCATCCACTGTGTGGGTTCCAGGGATAAAACCGTGGGCAACCCGTATTGTTCCCGCATTTGCTGCATGTTCACTGCCAAGCAAGCCCTGCTGGTTAAAGAGAAACTCCCCAACGCCAATGTTACCGTTTTCTACATGGATGTCCGGAGCTTCACCAAGGGAGGGGAAGAATTTTACGACCGGGTTCGTGGGGAGGGAGTGCTTTACCGGCGTGGAAGCGTTTCCGAAATCTACCGCAGGGGCGATAAGCTCATAGTTCGGGCTGATGACACCCTCCTGGGCCGCCCTGTGGATGTGGAAGCCGACCTGGTAGTCCTGGCTACGGGGCTTATCCCGAGGAAAGAGACGGAGGATGTGGCCCTTCTCCTCAAACTTGCCCGCAGCTCCGATGGTTTCCTGGCCGAAGCTCACCCCAAACTCCGGCCCGTGGACACTGCCAGCGATGGGATCTTCCTGGCTGGGGCCTGCCAGGGGCCTAAAGACATTGCCGATAGCGTAGCTCAGGCCAGAGCTGCAGCCTCATCAGCCCTCATGTATCTTATGCAGGGCAAAGCAAAAGTAGAAGCTGTCACCAGCAGGGTAGATCCAGAAATATGTTCCGGCTGCGGGCTCTGCGAAGCCGCCTGCGCCTTTGGTGCCCTCAAGCTGGACTTGAAGCGCCGGATAATGACGGTGAACGCCGTTCTGTGCAAAGGGTGCGGGGCCTGTGCCGTAGCCTGTCCATCCAAAGCTATCCAGCTGAGCCACTTCACCCCATCTCAAACCATGGTTATGGTTGAAGCCTTAGTTTAAATCCCTGGAGGAGGAAAGCTATGAACATAGTGGTATGCGTAAAACAAGTCCCTGATACCGAAATCCGTATCCAGGTCCAGAACGGAAGGGTAGTGGAGGAAGAAATAAAGCAGTTCGTGGTCAACCCTTACGATGAGTTCGCCATAGAAGAGGCCCTCAGAATAAAGGAACGCTTCGGAGAAGGGAAAGTGACCCTCATCACCATAGGGCCGGAAAGGGCCAGGGAAGCCCTCCTTACAGGCTTAGCCATGGGGGCCGACGAAGCCATCCACATAAACGATCCAGCCTTGAAGGACAGCGATGCCTTTACCACCGCCAAAATCCTGGCTACGGCCATCAAGAAACTCCCTTACGACCTCATCCTGTGCGGGAAACAGGCTGTGGATCAGGACAACGCTCAGGTGGGGATAGCCTTGGCTGAACTTCTGGATCTTCCCCATGTCTCAGTGGTGACAAAGCTGGAGATCGCCGAAGATAGAAAGACCGCCAGAGCTGAAAGGGAAGTAGAGGGAGGAAAAGAAGTTGTAGAAACAACCCTTCCTGCCGTCATCACCGCCCAGAAAGGCCTCAACGAACCACGTTACCCCTCCTTCAAGGGGATAAGGATGGCTCGCCAGAAGCCCTACACCGTCTGGACTCTGGCGGATCTGGGTCTCAAGCCCGAGGACGTAGCCCCTCAGAGGGAAGTGGTGATAGTGAATCCGCCGCCGGAGCGCAAAGCCGGAAGGATAATCCAGGGTGATCCCGAGACCGCCGTCAAAGAACTGGTCCGGCTTCTGAGGGAAGAAGCAAAAGTGATATAGGCAGGAGGTGAGAAATGGCGAAGCATTTCCTTGTGGTAGCAGAACAATCAGAGGGGACCCTCCGGAAAGTCTCCCTTGAAATGCTTGCGGAAGCCCGAAGGCTTGCCTCCTCCGGTGGCAAAGTGGAGGCGGTGCTTCTTGGTTCCGGAATAGAGACCCTCGCCGAACAGCTGGCCTGGCATGGTGCCGATAAAGTTTACCTGGCCGATGATCCGGCCCTTCAGCTCTACACGGCCGAAGCCTATACCGCCGTCCTGGCCGACCTTGTGAGGAAAGTCCAGCCCGAAGTGATCTTCATCGGTGCTACCACGAACGGCAGGGATTTAGCCCCTCGCCTTGCCACTCGCCTCGGGGTAGGATTGGCCTCGGACTGCACGGCCTTCAGCGTGGATGGGGACGGGAAACTCCTCATAACCAGACCCATTTACGCCGGCAGGGCCATTGAGACCATAAAACTCAAGAGCATGCCTCAGATGGCAACCCTCAGGCCCAACGTTTTCCCTCCCCTTGAGCCCGACACTTCCCGCAAAGCCGAGGTGGAGAAAATTCCGGTTAACGTGGGCGAAGTTCGGGCCAGGGTGGTTGGCTTCCTGAAGAAAGAAGGGGAAGAAATTGAGCTCACCGAAGCCGATATCATTGTCTCTGGAGGCCGCGGCCTTGGAGGGCCAGATGGCTTCAATACCCTCAGGGAGCTGGCTAAAGTGCTGGGGGCCGCTGTTGGAGCTTCCAGAGCCGCTGTGGACGCCGGCTGGATTGACCACTCCCATCAGGTTGGCCAGACAGGCAAAACCGTTAACCCCAAACTCTACATAGCCTGTGGAATATCGGGAGCTGCCCAGCACCTGGCGGGGATGCGCACCTCCAAAGTGATTGTAGCCATCAACAAAGACCCTGAAGCCCCCATCTTCAAAGTGGCCGATTACGGGATAGTGGGAGATCTCTACCAGATAGTGCCCATCTTAACCAAAGCACTGCGGGAAACCCTTCAGGGCTGATGGAGCCAGGCTGGAGCGAACCCCAGGAAAAGGGCCCTCGGGGAACTTGAGGGCACATACCTGAAAACCTCAGGGGGCGAACTCTGAACCTTTGCACCCTCTTCGCAGCTTGCTCCGAACCCACCAAAGATGAATCAGGGTTCGTCCCCTTTTCTGCCATTAACAAACCACCCAGGGCATAGCGATGCTGTGCCCGAGAAGGGTTAGAAAGCTCTGGCTTTTCAGGAGCCTACGGGCTTAAAACCTCAATAATCCCGCGACAAAAGATGAACGTTACCGATGCGCACGTTGGTTAAACCGGCAGAAAGGGCTGCCTCTTCACACTCCCTGGCGTGGCGATAAGAGGTGCACGGTAGATCCCACAGGTAAAACTGGGGGTAAAAGGCCAGAAGGGCATAAGGAATTGAAGGGTCAAGGGAAGCCACGTAGCGGGCAATTTTCTCCACTTCCTCCACATCCACATAACCTGGCACCAGAAGAGTGCTCACCACCACCAGGGGAGGATTGGGCCTTTCGGGGATTCGTCGGGCAGCCCTGGCCAGGTTTTCCAGAGTTCGCCTATTGCTTGACCCGGTGAGGGCTATGTGGAGATTCTCGTCCCATGCCTTCACATCAAACTTTATACATCCTCCTGAGCGTAAGGAAAGCTCCACCGCCTGGTCCAAAAGGGCAGGATGCATGGAGCCGTTGGTCTCCCAGCATATCCTCACCCCTTTTTCCGCCAGCTTCCTTGAGGCAGCCAGAGCGTGGGACATCTGTGAGGCGGGGTCTCCTCCGAAGTAACAAACACAAAAGGTTAGAGGATTAGCCAGTGAAGCCAGCTCGTCGGCTGAAATACCCCTTTCCCTTGCCGGAGACATGTTCCGGAAATGCCAGTTCTGGCAGAAAAGGCAATTATAGGTACAGCTTCCGTAAAAGACCGCTAAATTGTGGTAGCCGTACCTGGTATGTCCGGGGCAGACCCAATCCGCCACGCAGTTGGTGGGTAGTGGGTCACGATACCAGTGAAGTATGCCTTTGGAAGGAATCCCGGCCAGGGAAATGAGTTTGCCATTTTTATTTTCCCTCAGCCCGCAAAACCCCCTCCCTCCAGGTGGTATTGAACATTCATTGACGCACAAAGTGCACTTAAGACCGTGAGGATCCCTTAAAGGAGCAGAGGGAAGGCCAAACTGGTGTCTGGTTTCGGCGTGGCTCTGAAGGATAACCGGCAGAGTCTCATTGGGGTGAGAACGTATACAATCAACACAAAAGCCGATGGAAGAAGCTATAAGGAGGGAGCGGCGTCCGCACCGGAGGCATTCTTTAAAGCCTATCTTCCTCATAATTGCACCTTTCCGACACCTTTATAAGGTTAGCTTTAAGGTGAGGTATTTCTTTCTCCAGGGAACGAATGAGCTCGTTCATTCGGGCCCTCTGAGTTTCGGAAGCCCGAGGACAACGGTTCTGCTCCACCATGAGACCAGCCTGGCGGGCAAAGCTGATGATTTCCCTTTCCTCAAGATAGAAGAGCGGGCGGATTATCGTTATCAGCCCGCCAAACATGGAGACCTTTGGCTTTAAACCCTCAGGTTTGCTGTGGAAGAAAAGGTTCAAAAGGAAAGTTGCAGCCACATCGTCAGCGTGGTGGGCGAAGGCAACTTTGGGATATCCCAGGCGATGGGCAGCAATGAAGAGGGCTTTCCGGCGATTCCAGGAACACCAGAAACAGTTCAATGGATCCTCCCCAGGCCTGGCCCCTTCCTTGAGGTTCACGTATTCAAAAACATAGGGTATTCCTTCCCGTTGAAAAATGCCTTCCAGCACCTCTTTCGGGACTCCGAAGCCATAATCGTTCTGGATATTTATGGCAACCATTTCGTAACGCTGAGGTGAGAAAAACCTCCTCCAGTGAAGGAGGTGTAAAAGCACAAGGCTATCCTTCCCTCCCGAGACAGCTACTGCTATCCTGTCTCCGTCCTCAATAAGCCTGTGCTGGCGGATAGCTCTGTTAACCTTTTTCAGGAGGAAATAAGCCCTCTTGCGTATCTCAGGAGAATTTAAAAGGCTTTCCCTGGGCCACTTCATTTTACCCTCATTCAAGCGCTCTCTGGAAAGATGATACCACAAAACAGCTAACAGACAAAGCCGCAAAAACACCAGCAAGTTTCTGGCGATGATAAAACCTCCCGTCAGACCGTAGCCTGATCATCGCGGCATCGCTGTCCCAACAACTCCGGCTTCCACCCCCACTGTTGTCTGGGAAAAATCAGCCAGGCTGAAGCCCCGAATCGCCCCTCTGGGCTTGCGCAGCCCGAAAAATTTGCATTATTTTAGCCTTTCGAGTATAATTAAGGGGCGATTCAAAGGGGAATGATGGTGAAGATAAAAGCGAAGGCGTTTATTTCTGAAAAGCTTACCTGCCCGGAATGGGAGGTAAGCTTTTTTAATTTCCACAAGGGAGGAGGGACATGAGCAAGGAACTGAATCCTTTCACAATAGCTCAGAGACAACTTGATGAAGCGGCAAAGATCATGAAGCTTGATGAAGCCGCGCATGAGATTTTGCGGTGGCCTATGAGGGAGTTCCATGTGCGCATTCCCGTCCGAATGGACGATGGAAGCGTAAAGGTTTTTGAGGGGTTTAGGGTGCAGTACAACGATGCCCGTGGCCCTACGAAGGGCGGAATTCGTTTCCACCCGGATGAGACCTTTGACACTGTGAGAGCCCTGGCCGCCTGGATGACCTGGAAAACAGCGGTTATGGATCTACCCCTCGGAGGAGCAAAGGGAGGGGTGGTCTGCAACCCCAAAGAGATGAGCAAAGGAGAACTTGAAAGGCTGAGCCGGGGCTACATAAGGGCTCTGGCCCATTACATCGGCCCCGAAGTGGACGTCCCCGCCCCCGACGTTTACACCGACGCCCAAACCATGGCCTGGATGATGGATGAATATTCAAAGATAGTGGGCCACAATGCTCCGGGCGTGATAACCGGTAAACCCTTGCCCCTGGGTGGCTCCGTCGGCAGGGAAGACGCCACTGCCCGGGGCGGGATGTACTGTATCCGGGAGGCAGCGAAAGTCCTCGGCATATCCCTCCAGGGCGCAACAACAGCTATCCAGGGCTATGGAAATGCCGGGACTTATGCTCACAAACTGGGCACAGAGCTCCTGGGCCTCAAAGTGGTAGCCGTATCTGACTCCAAGGGCGGTATCTACAATCCCAAAGGCCTTGATTACGAAAAGGTGCTCGCCCACAAGAAAGAGACAGGCACTGTCCTCAACTTCCCTGGAGCCGATAACATCACCAACGAAGAGCTTCTGGAGCTTGACGTGGACATCCTGATCCCGGCTGCCCTGGAGAACCAGATTGGAGACTGGAATGCCGACCGGATCAAGGCCAAAATAGTGGCGGAATTGGCTAACGGCCCCACCACCCCCGAGGCCGATGAGATCCTCTTCCGCAAGGGTGTTTACGTCATCCCCGATTTCCTGTGCAACGCCGGCGGTGTAACTGTATCCTACTTTGAGCAGGTCCAGAACTTCTACCTCTTTTACTGGGATGCAGATGAGGTATATCAGCGTCTGGATTCCAAGATGACCAAGGCTTTCCATTCAGTGCACGAAACCGCCAGGAAATACAACGTTCACAACCGCCTGGGAGCTTACATAGTAGCTGTCTCCAGGGTGGTGGAGGCCATGAAGCTTCGGGGCTGGATTTAAAAGAAGCGCCGCCGGGGGTCCCCGGGGCCCCCGGCGGTTCTGTTTTAAGGAAAGTTATGGTCTTTATCTTGGCTTCTCTTTTCGCCTTCCTCAATGGCTTCCACGATAGCGCTAACGTAGTGGCTCTGGCCATCTCCTCCAGAGCCATAAGGCCATCGCTTGCGCTAACCATCGCGGCCCTGGCTGAGTTCATCGCTCCCTTTGCCTTCGGGGCGGCAGTAGCCAATACCATCGGCCAGGACCTCATAGAGCCAACAGCTGTAAGCCAGAGAACTCTATCGGCAGCTTTGATTTCGGCTATCGCCTGGAGCCTGATAACCTGGTACAGAGGCATACCTTCAAGTTCCTCCCACGCTCTTCTGGGAGGCCTCACAGGAGCTGCAGTGGCTGAAATAGGGCTTTCATGCCTCAAGCTCTACGGGCTTTACAAAATCGTCCTTTCCCTTTTCCTATCCCCAATCCTGGGCTTTGCTGGAGGCTTTTTCCTCATGAAACTCATACTCTTTTTGACAAGAAACGCCACCTCTAAGGTAAACATCTACTTCAAGCAGGGCCAGCTTTTGACGATGTTAGCGCTGGCTTTGGGCCACGGTTCCAACGACGCCCAGAAATCTATGGGAATAATGGCTATGGCTCTGGCCAGCGAAGCTGGGGAATTCTTGGTTCCCACCTGGGTTAAATTTACCTGCGCTTTCGCCATAGCCTCCGGAGTTGGAGCAGGGGGTTGGAGGATAATAAGAACCATAGGGGGAAAATTTTACAAAGTCCGACCCATTCACGGCTTTTCGGCTCAAGTGAGCTCGGCCGGGATAATCCTCGGTGCTGTCTTTGCCGGTGGCCCTGTGAGCACCTCCCAGATCGTTAGCTCAGCTTTGGCTGGAGTCGGCTCTGCCGAGAGGCCTTCCAAAGTGCGGTGGAAAGTTTTCAGGGAAATCATGGCCTCCTGGATAATAACTTTTCCTGCGACCGCTTTCGGAGCCTGGGCACTGGGCTTGATCCTTAACCTCGGAACCTAACAGGCTCCTCCGGCGTCTTTCTCTGTGGAAGCCCTTGCCGGAGGTGCTGAAGTGCGAGCTTTTAAAATTGCCTCGTTAACTTTGTTAGCCTTTCTCCTCTTCCCATGGCCAGCTCTGGCCGATGGAATCATCATTCCCTTCCCTCCGAAGCCTCCGATTCCCCCCATTTCGGCCCTGGAAATAAAATACCACAGGGTCAATGTGAGCATAAAAGACCAAGTGGCCTTTACCAGGGTTGACCAGGTCTTCTACAATCCAAACTCTTTCCCCATAGAAGGCATCTATGTCTTTCCTTTCCCGGAGGAAGCGGCTATATCCGCTTTCTCCATGTATGTGGACGGTAAGAAACTGGAAGGGAAGCTCCTCAAAAAGGAAGAAGCCCGACGCCTATATGAGCAAATCGTCCGAAGTTCCAAAGACCCGGCCCTTCTGGAATACGTCGGGCGCAACGCTTTCCAGGCCAGCATATTCCCCATACCCCCTGGAGGAGAGAGGAGGATACAGGTTGAATACACCCAGCTGCTTCCCTATGAGGGCGGAATCGTTAAATACATCTACCCCCTGGATACCGAGCGCTTTTCCGCTAAACCGATAGAAGAGGTAACTATAAACATTGAAATCTCTTCCCAGAAGCCCCTCAAACTCATCTATTCCTCAAGCCATGAGGTTAGGATTGAGCGACAGGGGGAGAACAAAGCAGTTGTTGGATACGAAGAGAAAAACACCCTTCCCGACAGAGATTTTGCCCTCTATTTCTCCTTCTCCCCCGATGAACTGGGCTTCGGCCTTTTAAGCTACAAACCGGCAGGGGAAGACGGCTTCTTCATCCTTTTCCTTTCTCCTGAGATCCGCCAGGAAGAAGAAGTTGCCAAGGACGTAATCTTCGTGCTGGATATTTCAGGAAGCATGGAGGGGGAGAAACTCCGTCAAGCTAAAGAGGCCCTGAAATTTGTCCTTTCCCGCCTGCACGGGGAAGATCGCTTCAATGTGCTGGTTTTCTCCACAGGGGTTTACCGATTTGCCGAATCCCTCGTTCCAGCTTCGGAGAAGGAAAAAGCCCGGGAATTTGTGGAAGAACTCCAGGCTGGCGGCAGCACCAATATCTATCAGGCCCTTCTGGAAGCCCTGGCCGACGTGGAAGAGAGGCCCACCTACCTCCTCTTCCTGACCGATGGCCTGCCCACCGTCGGAATCACCGATGTGCACCGGATAGTAGAGGAAGTAAGCCGCAAGATCCCCAGGAATGTCCGTCTTTTCACCTTTGGCGTCGGAGATGATGTCAATACCTTCCTCCTGGATAAATTAGCTTCTGAGCATCGGGGAATAAGCACCTATGTGCGGCCCGGGGAAGACCTGGAAGCAGCCATTTCCACCTTCTATTCCCGCATAAGTTCCCCTGTCCTCACCGATCTCTCCCTGGAATTCAAGGGTGTGCGGGTGAGGGACCTTTACCCTTCGCCCTTGCCCGACCTTTTCGCTGGTTCTCAGCTTGTGATAGTGGGGCGTTACCAAGAGGGAGGCAAAGCTACTGTAACCATCAAGGGCAAAAGGGGCGATAAAGAGGAAACCTTATCCTGGGAAACCGAGTTTCTCACTAAAGGTGGAGAGGAATTCATCCCCAGAATCTGGGCCGCCAGGCACATAGGTTACCTTATGGAGCAGATAAGGCTTCATGGAGAAAACAAGGAGATTGTGGATGAAATAGTGGAGCTATCCCTGCGCTACGGCATAATAACCCCTTATACCTCTTTCTTGGTGGGGGAAGAGATATTCACCCCCGAGGGGAAAGAAGAAGCCGTCAGAAAGCTAATGCCTAACCTGAGCATGGCACCCGAGGCCTCCTTTGGTGCTCAAGCCGTCCAGAAAAGCATTGTGCAGAGGCACCTACAGGAAACTACTCTGGCCACGCCATCTATAGTGAGTGAAAGGATAAGACAAATAGGCGACAGGGCCTTTATCTTTAGGGATGGAGTATGGATTGATACAACCTTTGAGCGAAAGAAAATGGAAACTATAAGGGTGCCCTTTGGAAGCGAAGCCTATTTCCGCCTGCTAATGGAGAATCCCCAACTCGGCCGGTATTTCTCTTTAGGCAAGCGGGTTATAGTGGTGGCAGGGGACAGGACTTACGAAGTAGTTGAAGAGCCAGAGAAACCTTCGCCACCGCCGCAAAAACCTGACTTTTTGACCAGACTCATCCGTCTGCTCCGGAACATTTTAAAGCTTAAAAATTAGCCCCAAATTGTTCCTAAGAATCTTCGCAATCCATCCCTTTTAGAATTTAGAAACTCGCACGAACTGCCACCACCGTCCGCCAACCTGAACTTCGCACCAAATATTCCCCTAATTTAACCTAGGCCCAGCAGGGCCAGGTTTACCTTGGAATGGCCCCTGAACAATTTATCATGCTCGGGACAAAGTGGCGAATAATACGGTTTTTACGGGCTTGCCGCAGGCCTATAGTGCTCCAGAAATGGTAGATCTGGAGATGCTGCACCGCTGGTAGAGTTCCCCCTGAACCTTCCTCAGAGGGCTTTACGGGAATAAAAGTTGCCTCTCCCATACCCCTGTGATATACTTTGAAAGAGCAGGAGTGGACTCATGAATGAAGAAATTTTGCTGGAAGCCAGAAAACTGGGGATAGTAGTAGGAGGTTCCCTCTCTGGGGGTCTAACGGTCAAGCTGGACCCCCGCGCTGTTATAGAGGGGGTGGCGGTAGGAAGGTATGTCGTGGTAAAGGGGCAAACAAGGCGGTTTTTCGGAATTATAACCGACGTATCCCTTGATACCACAAACCCCTTCCTGGAAAAGAGCCCCCCCGATGTATCTGACCCCTTTATCTCCGAAGTGATCACTGGGACAGGAGTATTCGGCAAGCTCAATGTATCGGTGCACTTGGTGCTGGAGGAAAATTCCAGAGAACCCAAACCGGCCAGAACTATCCCGGCGCATTTCTCCCCTGTGTATTACGCCACTCAGGAGGACGTGGAAAGGGTTTTTGGGAGGGAAGGCATTCCGGACAGGCATTTCTTTTACATTGGCGAACCCATTGATATGGAGGGAATCAGACTTGTTATGGACATGGAGAAGCTGGTGGAGCGTTCCAGCGGCGTCTTCGGTAAATCCGGAACAGGGAAAACTTTCCTCACCCGGCTCCTCTTAACAGGGATTTTGAGGGAAAAAGTCGCCACTTGTCTGGTCTTTGATATGCACAGCGAGTACGGTTGGGAGGCTGAAGGAGAAAAAGGCAAGAGATTTAAAGGCCTCCGGCAACTTTTCGGAGATAAAGTCGCCATCTTTACCTTGGATCCAGAATCTACCTTAAGGCGGGGAATAAGGCCTGATGCTGTGGTCCGTATCCCGTGGCAGTCCATAGAGCCGGAAGACCTCATTACCTTGCAGGGGATACTGGATATATCTGAAGCTGGAATAGGGGCTATATATGCTATGCGGAGGGCTTGGGGAAAAGAGTGGCTGGAGAAATTCTTCGTTCTTGAGGATGAAAGTTTTGAAGAGCTGGTGGAGAGGCATCGTCAGAGCCCCCAAACCCTCAATGCTTTACACAGGAAACTATCACGCTTGCAGGACCTTCCCTTCTTCTGCACCGAAACCCATGAAGATTCCGTCAGAATTATGCTGGAGTATATACTGAGTGGCCGAAGCGTGGTGCTGGAGTTTGGGAGGTTTGGGCGGGACCTTAGGGCTTACATTGTGGTAGCCAACTATATAACCAGACGAATCCATGAGGAATTTGTCCGGATGAAGGAAATCGCATTGGGAGGATTCGGATCTGAACCCCCACAGCTGGTGATAGTTATAGAAGAAGCCCACAAATTCCTGGACCCGCTGGTAGCGCGCCAGACCATCTTTGGGACTATTGCCCGGGAAATGCGGAAGTATAACGTTACCCTCCTGGTGGTGGACCAGCGTCCAAGTGGCATAGATGAAGAGGTAATGAGCCAAATTGCCACCCGCATAACGTGCCTTCTGGATAATGAGGCTGATATAAAGGCAGTTTTAAGCGGGATACCAGGAGCTGGGGGGCTTAGGGATGTGCTGGTCAAACTTGAGACGCGCCAGCAAGCCCTGATCCTGGGGCATGCTGTCCCTATGCCCGTCCCCATAAGGGTTAGGGATTATGGGACTCCGGAGTTCTATGCTTCTTTCCAGAAAATCCTTCAGCCTGAAACCAGAGCCCTTATATGGGGCTCTGAAAAAGACAATCATCTCTGAGGAGGGGTCTATGGAGCTCAAAGTGGTTAAAATTGAGAAGCCTGCCAATGTCAATATAATCCTGGGGATGAGCCACTTCATTAAAACGGTTGAAGACATTTACGAGGCCATGGTCAACACTGTGCCCGGTATAAAGTTTGGGGTAGCCTTCTGCGAATCCTCAGGGCCTGCCTTAGTCCGCTACACCGGCACCGATGAGGAAATGATAGAGCTTGCCAAGAAGAACGCTTTCGCTTTAGGGGCGGGGCACAGTTTCATTGTTTGCCTTGCTCCTGGCTTTTATCCGATAAATGTCCTAAATGCTATAAAGAACGTGCCAGAAGTATGCCGCATTTTCTGCGCCACAGCCAATGATGTGGAGGTAATAATTGCCGAGACAGAGCAGGGCCGAGGCATTCTGGGAGTTATAGACGGCCTTAAGAGCAAGGGCATTGAGACAGAGAAAGATATAGAAGAACGCAAAGCTTTCCTGCGCCGGATAGGTTACAAGTTCTGATGGGCAAAATCCTTTTCATTTTTGTAGATGGCCTTGGGCTTGCTCCGGAAGGAGAATGCAATCCCTTTTCCAAAGCCTCTACTCCTTTTTTGAGGAATTTGCTCGGAGGACCCTTGACCCTGGAAAGAATTCAGGAAAAGGATGGCCTCGTCCTCAGAGCTCTTGATGCTAAACTGGGAGTCGAAGGAATTCCCCAATCGGCTACAGGCCAGACAGCTCTGTTCACTGGGATCAATGCTCCAGCCCTGGTTAACGCCCACCTTCACGCCTGGCCAACAGGTTTATTGGTAGACATCCTCAAGGAGCAGAATTTCCTGAAAAAAGCCAGAGAAGAAGGCTTTAAAGTTATCTTCGCCAATGCCTATACCCCCTTTTACTTTGAGCTGGTGGAGAGCGGGAAGAGGCCTCATTCCGCTACCAGCTGGCTAACTATATCAGCCGAAATACCTTTTCGGACCCTGGAGGACCTCAGGGCAGGCAAGGCCGTTTACTGGGATATAGTGCATGAGTATCTTGTAAATTACCTCAAAATTCCGGGCATAACGAAGATTGAACCGGAAGAAGCAGGGCGCAATCTTGCCCGCCTGACAGAGGAGTATGACCTGGTGTTATTTGAAACTTTCCTTCTGGATCTGGCCGGACACCGGAAACTCCCCTGGAGCGTGGAGGAAACTTTAGACCTGTTTGATCGTTTCCTTTCGGGGATAATGGAAGCCCCCTCTTTCACCCTCGTGCTTTCCAGCGACCACGGCAATGTTGAGGATGACTGCGTCAAAGTCCACACCGCAAACCCTGTCCCTCTTCTGGCCATTGGCCCGCAGGCCAGGCTTTTCTCGCGCTGTCAGGCTATAACTGATGTAGCTGGAGCAGTCCTTGAGGCCTTGAGAACTCCTTAACGCCCAAGGATAACTCCGCTCTCTCCGGCTCCGTGGCCTTTTAGAGAAGGTCCCTTTTCCCTTTTCTCAATTTCTTCCAGAAACTGGATAAGCTTCTCCACATCTTCCGGTAAAAGGCCATAGCGGTTCTTCAGGTCCAGCAATTCCTGAGCGATGGCCTTTGCCAGGTCTTTTCGGAACTCTTCCAGGTCTTTGAACGCTCTCCACTCAACCTTACTTATCCTCAAGAAATACTGAGCTGAAGGACTGTAATTCACATCTTTTCGGTAAGCTAAGGTGGGTTTTTTCATCTGACGGGCGAATTCCCACTCTGAGCCGATAGGAGCCGAGGCATCGCGCCCCAAAATTATGAGATAAAGGTCTGCCTTCTCTATAGCTTCTCTGAGGGAAGCCAGAGTCTCTCCAGCGTGAGCAGTGTGGCGTATCTCCCATCCTCTGGATACAGGTAGCTCCGCCACTACCTGCCCAACGATTTCCCTTTCTCCTTCAAGTTCCCGGCTGGAACTGATAAAAAGGCGAATTTTCTTCCCCATGTTATTTCCGCCCTACCCCCTGGCCGGGAACCAGGGGTACCTGACGCCGCGCTGGGTATATCTGCAGGTCGTGATAAATATAGCACACATTGCAGTGCAGGGCAAAGGGGCCAGGTCCCTGCACCGACGGATATCGGAGTATGTTTCCCCAAAACAGGGTTTGAGTTATAATGTTTACAAACTTTCGCAAGGCGGGGAGAGGAGAGACTAATTTGATCGCCAAACTGAAGAACTGGGCTCATAGCCTTGAGAGGGAAGCTTACGCTCTATACGTTGCCGCCCGCGATCCGCGTGTCCCTTGGTATGCCAGGGTTTTTCTGAGCCTGGTGGTGGCGTATACCTTTAGCCCGATAGACTTAATTCCTGATTTTGTCCCTTTTCTTGGCCACCTAGATGACCTGGTCCTGGTGCCCCTGGGAGTTGTGCTTGCTCTAAAAATGATCCCTTCTGAAGTAATGGTCGAAGCTCGGCACAGGTCCGAAGAATTAATGCAGCGGGAAGGCCTGACCAGCCGGGCTGGAGCTATTTTGGTAATCGCTTTGTGGTTAGTTATTGTAATTTTTATTGCCTGGTCTATCGTCCTGCTTTTCAAGAGAGTCGTTCTTAGCCGTTGATTTGCTTCAATAGATCTGGATGCCAAGGCCAGGCGGGTTAAAGCAATTTCTGGGAGGTATCATATGGAATTGATTCTGTCCGCCATTTCGGCCGGTGGGCTAATCGGAGCAAGCAACCAGTATATGTGTCTGTTGCTGGTTTCAATAGCTGCCAGGTTTGGCCTGATCACGCTGGCTAAGCCGGTAGAGTTCATGGAAGAGTGGTGGTTCATTGGCATTGTGGCTTTGTTCTGGCTGCTTACGGTGGCGCCGGCTTATGCCACAGTGCTGGGCCCAGGTGTAATGAACGCCATTAACGCCATTATCAATTTCATCAGTGGCTTTCTGGTGCCGTTATCGGGAGCGCTCCTTTCACTGGCAGCAGCTGGCGTTATCAGCATGGACCCGGAGCTTCGCAACCTTCTTATGACAATTCGGCTGTTCAATCCTGATGGTAGCCTTGGGGCGCAGGGCTACATTGTTGCCGGCGGTGGAGCGCTGTTAGCCAGTGCCCTGAGTGGGATGCGTTTCCTGGCTAAGCCGGGCCTCAGTTCCGCCACCAGCACGATGGGCACCTTCGCTGCTCCGATATATACCACCACGGAGAACATAGCTTCGGCGGTGCTATTGGGGCTTTTCTTTCTGTTGATACAAATCAACCCCTGGCTGGCAGTGCTGTTGGTCTTGTCCATAATCTTACTCATCCTGGGGATACTGGTATTTGCTATTCACCAGCTTTGGAGATTGAACCGTGGCATCGGTAAGGTGTTCCGGTTGTTTAAGCTGTGGCCCAGAGCAGGGATTGCTGTTGTGGCGGAAGCTCTAATATGGGGGCTGGGCTGGATTGTCCTGAGGAACTGGCAGCATGGGGTAACCAGATTGATAAAATGGGCGTTGTGGCTTGCGGCAGTGTTACTGTTGCTGGGCCCGTTGCTTCCCGTTGCGGTGGTGGTTCTTGTACTGGGTATCTACAGAGGAGGGCTGCGAGGAGCCGGAGTGTTGTTGGGGAATATTGAAGGAAAGGGGGGCCTGGAATTGAGCAGATATAGTTTTGTTTAGCCCCTCTCTCAAATCTTCAGAGGATGCTCCGTAAGATCTCAATTGATGTAGACATTTTGAAGCGATTGTGGTAAAATTTATTTGGAACTCAGCGTGGAGGGAAGGCCGAAGAGGGCCCTTCCCTCTTTTTCTTTAGGAGGTGAGCCATGAAAGGAAAGGCTGTTGTGGGGCAATCGGGAGGGCCAACGGCTGTAATAAACAGCACTCTGGTAGGAGTAATTCATGAAGCCTCCAGGTATCCTGAGATAGAGGCCATCTATGGAGCTATCAATGGCATAAAGGGGGTTTTGGAGGAGGACTTTGTTGATTTGACCAAGGAACCAGCGGAGATCTTGGAAGGGTTGCGCTATACTCCCGGGGCTGCTTTGGGTAGCATAAGGTATAAGGTCAAGGAAAGCGATTATGAGCGCATCCTCCAGGTTTTCAAAGCTCACAATATCCGTTATTTCTTCTACATAGGCGGCAACGATTCCATGGATACCGCTATGAAGCTTCACTCTCTGGCTGTGGAATCCGGATATGAGCTTAGAGTTATAGGCCTTCCCAAGACAATTGATAACGACCTTGCTTACACTGACCACTGCCCGGGCTATGGGAGTGCAGCTCGCTTTGTAGCGATGGCAGTGAGGGATTCGGGATGGGACACAAGAGCCATGAGGGTAAATAGCCCCGTTAAAATCATAGAGGTTATGGGCCGGAATGCCGGGTGGCTCGTCGGGGCTGCAGCTTTAGCCAAGGAGCTGGAAGATGATCCACCTCACCTTATTTACTTTCCCGAAAGGCCTCTTTCCAGAGAAAAACTCCTCAAAGATGTGGAAGAGGCTTATCGGCGCTACGGTTATGTAGTTATTGCCCTGAGTGAGGGGGTAACCAATGAGGCGGGAGAGCCCTTCGGAGGAGAATTTGCTCCCAAAGAAGTTGACGCTTTCGGGCATGTGCTCAAAGGTGGGGCTTCCGATGCTGCGTCCTCCCTCATAAAGGCCGAGCTAGGCCTCAGCGTGCGCATAGATAAGCCCAATTACCTTTACCGTTCTTTTGCGCTGGCAGTTTCAGAAGTGGATCGGGAGGAGGCCTACGAGGTGGGAAGGGCAGGGGTAAGGGCGGCGCTGGCAGGAGAAACCGGCAAGATGGTCACAATAATCAGAGAACCTGGTCCGGTCTACCGTTCCACTACTGGTCTTGTGGAGCTGGAGAAGGTAGCCAATGTGGAGCGCTACCTGCCCGATGAGTATATAACTGGGGAAAACAATTTCGTGACGGAGGCTTTTATTGAATATGCTCGCCCCCTTATTGGAGAAGCTTTACCTCCATATGCCAGGCTCAGGGGGGTAAAAGTGCCCAAGAAATTTATCTGAGGAGGAGAAACTATGCCGCTGGTGACCAGCAAGGAGCTTCTTCGGAGGGCTTTTGAAGAACATTATGCCATAGGGGCTTTCAATGCCAACAATATGGAGCAAATTCAGGCCATTGTGGAGGCGGCCCAGGAGGAGAGAGCTCCCGTGATACTTCAGGTGAGCCAAGGAGCTATTCGCTATGCAGGTCTGGAGATGGCGGCTGGGATGGTGAAAATAGCTGCTTCACAGGTGGATGTACCTGTTGTCCTGCATCTCGATCACGGCACGAGCTTTGAGCAGAACATCCTTTGCCTGAGGGCCGGTTTTACCTCCCTTATGTTTGATGGTTCCAAGCTTCCTTTTGAAGAAAACGTTGCCATAACCCGCAAGGTCTGCGAGGTAGCTCACGCTGTGGGAATTCCCGTGGAGGCCGAGTTGGGTCAGGTCCTTCAAATAACGGATAAAGTAACCCTGGAGGATGTGGAGAGAGCGATGACGGATCCGGATCAGGCGGCCGAGTTTATTCGCCTCACAGGGGCAGACTCTCTGGCAGTAGCCATCGGTTCCATCCATGCTATGAGGGAGCAGGAAGCCACCCTGGACATTGAAAGGCTCAAAGCTATCCGCAAGAAGGTAAACATCCCTTTGGTCCTCCACGGCTCTTCTGGGGTTAAAGACGAGAGTATTTTGGAAGCCATTGAAAATGGCATAAGCAAGATAAACGTGGCTACTTATCTCAATCAGGCTTTCGTGCGGGGCCTCAGGGAAGGAATAGAGAAAATGCCCGATGAGGTTGACCCTCGCAAGTTTCTGGCGATAAGCCGCGAATATGTGAAGGAAGCTGTTCGGGAAAAGATAAGGCTTTTCGGGAGTGCAGGCCGGATAGACTCAACAGGGGGGTTCGTAAGCCCCAGGCGGGTTTTTGCGGCGGTAAAAGTTGAGGGAATAGAGTAAGAAGCCTTACTGGCGGGCAAGGAGGAAAGCAAAGGCATCTTCCAGGCGTGGAGGCACTGGTTTTATGGATTGAACCATTACTCCATTGCTTTCAAGAAGTCTCTTGATTTCGGGAGCTTGTTGCTGAGCGCTGTCTACGAAGACATGGAGCATGTCTCCATAAGTCTGGAGTCCTCCAATTCCTCTGGCGCCTCGCAGGATTTCTTTTGTTCTTTTGACATCCGATGGGAAAACTTCAAGGACTTCCTTTGGTACCATTTCCTTTATCTGTGAAGGTTCAGAGCATACCAAAAGTCTGCCCTGATGCATGAATCCGACCCTCGAGCAGCGTTCCGCCTCATCCATATAGCATGTGCTTATCACAATTGTAGCCTTCTGGAGGTGGAGTTCTGTCAGGAGCTCCCAGAACTCCCGTCGCGACACAGGGTCAACTCCGGTGGTGGGTTCGTCCAAGAGTAGGATCTGGGGGTTGTGAATGAGGGCGCAGGCCAGTGCCAACTTCTTTTGCATTCCCCCTGAAAGCTGGGAAGCCCTGCGGTTTAAGAAATTCTCAAGCCGAGCGAAACGCAGTAGCCTTCTGACCCTTTCTTCCCTTATCCCCTGTGGAACTCCAAATAAATCGGCGAAGAAATTGAGGTTTTCCATCACTGTAAGGTCTCCGTACAGGGCAAAGTGCTGGGGCATATAGCCCACAATTCTTTTAACCTCCTCCGCCTGCGTTAACACATTATAGCCTCCCACTATGGCTGTCCCGGAAGAAGGGGCCATAACCGAAGCCAGAACTCTGAGGGTTGTGGTCTTTCCTGCACCATCTGGTCCCACCAGGCCGAAGATTTCTCCCCTGTAGATCACCAGGTTTAATCCTTCTACGGCCTTTACACGGCCGAATGTTTTTGTGAGGTTTCTGGTCTCTATTACAGGTTCCATCATTCCAGCCTCTTGCGAATCCTTAAAGTTGCTCCTGCAAAAATGGCTGCGCCCAAGAAGGCCAGTGGAACAATGTGCTCTACGAGGGCTTCAAGCCCTGTGCCTTTGAGAATTATACCCCGGACAATGCTCATGTAATATCGGAGGGGTATGATGTAACTTATGATTTGGAGGGCTCTGGGCATGGCCTCAATGGGGAATATGAAACCGGAAAGGAAAATTGAAGGCAGAATTACGAAAAAGGCCAGGAACATGGCTTCCCGCTGGGTATGGGCTACTGAGGAAATAAAAAGGCCTATCCCCAGAGTAGCGAAGAGGAAAAGAAAGGAGAGAGCTAAGAGCAGAGGGATGCTTCCCCTTATGGGCACTTTAAACCAGAAATGGCCCACTATCAGGACTTCTCCGAGCTCTAAGAAAGCGATAGCTACGTAAGGGGCAATTTTCCCGGCCAGCAACTCAAGGGGCCTTATCGGGGTTACCATAAGTTGCTCTACTGTTCCCTGTTCTTTCTCCCTCACTATGGCTAAAGCAGTGAGGATAGTGGTTATGAGGGCCATTATAAGGCCGATAAGGCCTGGTATCATGAAGTTGGAACTGCGCATTTCAGGGTTATACCAGACTCTGGGGATGGCTTCCACTATGGGAGAGCTTTTCAAAGCCACAAGCTTAAAAGAGAAAGCGTGGGCTACGCTTTGGGAGGCGGCAAAAGCTGTGTTTGCTACATTGGGGTCGGAGCCATCTATGATAAAATAGACGGAGGCTTTCTCTCCTCTGGACAACGATAGACTATACCCCGCAGGGATGATAAGTCCTGCTCTGGCTTTACCGCTCTCTATCAGTCGGGTGAGCTCTTCTTCCGACTCTGTAAAGTAAACGAGGTTGAAATAATTGGAGGCTCGGTAAGCATCGATGAGCTCGCGGCTTGCTTTGGTCCGGTCAAGGTCCAGGACTGCGGTTTTCAACCGTTTGATATCAGTTGTGGCGGCGTAACCGAGCAGAATCATCTGAATCAGTGGGATTAAGAACATAACGGCCAGCGTTCTGGGGTCACGGCGTATGTGGATTATCTCTTTTCG